>NZ_JBZXVU010000009.1:0-124906 GCF_058892565.1 Hirschia sp.
TAGCGTGGACATGCCACATTGTGGATGAAGGCGAATAGGAACTTGTCCCTATATTGTAGGTGCCCTCTTTAAAAATTGAAACGAATTAGCATCAGGGTCAGAGGATAACCTTGTATCTCTTTATCCGTAAACGCCCGTGTCGAATTCTTTGTTTTACTAATAGTTTGAATTTTATTTGCATGCATATCACAGTACAAAATACTTATTTATGAGGCTAATTGAAATGACCAACTCTATATAAGTTTTAGTGTATGCTTATTTTAAAATACTATCTGGCTGTGCAACCTTTTCAGATTCCCCTAGAACGCAGCCACCTCAATATATGCGTGCTTACCCAAAAAACAAATATACGATATTCCTAACACCATCAGGTTTATTGAATTTCAAAAGCACAACAATAAACGTCTAATGCTTACCGCTCAAACATCCCCCACCTCTCCCTAATAAATCTATACATTTTCATCATTACAAGCATCATTGAGCTCAACCCAAACCCTAAAAACCAAGCAGGACTTCATTTTCTGAAACCACAGCATCAAATATACAAATCAACTAAATTGAATATCCATCCTGCGATCTCGATGCCCAAAAATTCTTTCTTCCATCTAATGTACAATGACGCACCCCTCGTTAAGAGGCGAAGAGGCGAAGAGGCGCGTATAAGATACACGAACTGGCATGAATGCCAGACACAAAAAAGAAGACTTGCTGCACTATATTTGGAGGAAAACTAGTTTATGTCACAGGCCCCCCTTAGCCACACATCCCCCCCTGTCGGATCTACCTCGACAGAAGATGTAAACTTCTTAGACGACTTGCCCTTCACGTCATATCAGTTCTGGGTGGTGCTAATGGCCTCCGCTGCCGTCATTCTTGATGGTTTAGACAATCAAATGCTCGGCCTTGCTGCACCTGCACTTATTCAGCAATGGGGCATCGATAAAAGTGACTTGAGCAGCGTATTCGCCCTCGGTTTTTTGGGGATGGCCTTGGGGACAGTTTGTGGAGGCTGGCTCGGGGATAGACTGGGCCGTAAATGGGCCCTTTTAATGGGGACGCTTATCTTCGGACTTGCGACAATTTTGACGGGTGCCTCTCAGAGCATTTTCCAAATCGCCGCCTTAAAATTTGCAGCCGGCGTCGGACTAGGCGGCGTGCCAGGATCGGCCGCTGCCTTAATTTCAGAATTCACCCCGCGTCGATACAGAAGTGTTGCCGTCACATTTGGCGTTGTGTGCGTCTCCATCGGGGGAATAGTTGGAGGGGTAATGGCGGCATTTATTCTACCTGATTTTGGCTGGCGCGCCCTGTTCTACACAGCTGGTGGCATAACGATAGGAGTGTTAGTTATCCTATATTGGTTACTCCCTGAATCTCCGCGTTTCCTTGCACAACGGCCAAATGGCAGACAGCAGCTCACAAAAGTTCTGACCCGTATTGGTCATCCTGATCCTGAAAATGCTAAAATCAGGCATCCCTCTGAAAAAGTTGAATTCGCTCCCAGCATTACGCTCCTTCAAAAACCCTTGAGACGAGACACAATAGCTCTTTGCACGTTATTTTTTCTCGGCTTCTTTATGATTTACCTCATGTTCAATTGGGCTCCAACACTACTCTATAGTAATGATTTTGACCTTTCGACAGCCAGCACAGGTCTTACATTTTTCAATTTAGGCGGCCTTGTAGGTGCCATGTCAGCTGCAAGTCTCATGGCTTGGCTCGGGTCTCGTCGCGTATTGATTCCTCTTTCACTTTGTGCAGCTGTGGTATGTGGCCTACTTGCATTCCTACCAATTGAAGGCGGAACCAACGGAACAACACTTTTAGTTGGACTATTTGTATTAGGCGTCACTGCAAGCGCAACTCAATCAGCAACCTTCGCCGTCGCAGCTAATGCCTTTCCCACTCCGGTTCGAGCGCGCGGTATAGGCATGATATCAGCCATGGGGCGCGTAGGAGCAATTCTCAGCGCATTCTATGGTGCCATAATGATTGAAAACGGTTCAGCGGTTTTTTTCGGGGTATTAGCGGCCATGATGCTTGCTATTTCTGGGTGCCTTGCAATTGTACGCGGGCATGTTCACCCCACAAATAAAACTAAAAATTCGCTCGCTGCAGCGAGCAATGCGGGATCATAAGCATGAAGAAGACAGCACACCCATACACCACAACTGATACATTCGATTATGTCATCATTGGAACAGGTTCAGCAGGCAGTGTCATCGCCAATAAACTATCGGCGGATCCAAACTGCAGAGTCGCTATCATCGAAGCTGGTCCTTCAGATCTGGAATTTCCAACAAACCTTAAAACGCGCCTTCCCATGGGCAATATTCTATTGATTCCGCACGCAAAATATAATTGGCAACATACCTTAACCACTGGTGAAAGCACTGCGCATCGCAAAATAGGATTCCCACGCGGCAAACTTATGGGTGGTTGCACCTCCATCAATGGCGGCGTCTACATTCGTGGTCAAGCGACTGACTATGAAGAATGGCAAGCATTGGGCAATGAAGGTTGGTCATTTGACGATGTACTGCCATCTTTTCGTATGCTTGAAAATTATCAAAATGGGGAAAATGAACGCCACGGCGTAGGCGGCGAACTTGACGTTCAAAAACCACGCGAATTCAATCCACTATCTCAAGCCTTCGTGGATGCTGCCGAGCAGGCAGGTCATAGCAAAAACAATGATTTTGCAGGTGAAGTTCAGGATGGATTTGGCCAATACGATGTAAACCAACGTAATGGTGTACGGCTCAGCACTTCACGAGCTTTTCTCCACCCCATTTTAAAACGTCCAAATGTAAAGCTATTCACAAACACAATGGCCCGACGCATTATTATAAATCGCGGCCGCGCAACTGGTGTGGAAGTTGAAAAAGAAGGACGCCGCTTCGTTTTAAATGCACGTGCGGAAGTCGTATTAAGCGCGGGCGCAATCGGATCTCCCCAAATACTAATGCTGTCTGGTATAGGCCCTGCCGCACACCTAGAGCAGCTTGATATCCCTGTTCAACATAACTTACCCGGAGTTGGAGCAAACCTCCAAGACCATCCGACTGTACACTTATCAATGGAAAACCCGACAGGCGAATCTCACGCTATGTCTTTGAGTGCTCTGCCTCGCATGGTCATCAGCCCTTTCAAATATGTATTCAGTCACAATGGAATGCTAGCAACAAATGTTGCCGAAGCTGGAGGCTTCGTTGACACTACAGGCGGTACACGCCCCGACATACAAATGACATTCCTTGTGGGGTTGAAATCAAACGCACGTACCGTTCCATCGCGTCACGGGCATATGATTCTCATCCAGCTTTTACGTCCAAAAAGCGTTGGAAACATCACTTTGACAAGCGCAGACCCTTATCAACACCCTAAAATTGATCCAAACTTTTTTGGACATCCAGACGATATGGCGACACTAATGCGTGGTTTTAAAGAAGCGCGCCGAATTATGTCCCAACCAGCGCTTGCTGCCCTATCTGGCAATGAAATTGAACCAGGCGCACAACTGACAAGCGATGAACAAATAGAGCAAGCGCTCAGAGACATTGTGAACACCGCTTATCACCCATGCGGAACTTGTAAAATGGGTCCCGACAATGATCCAATGGCCGTTGTCGATAATCGATTGCGGGTTCGAGGTATCGCGGGACTCCGCCTTGCCGATGCCTCCATCATGCCCAAAGTAATCAGCGGAAATACGAGCGCCCCCACCATGATGATTGGGGCCCGCGCCGCAAGCTTTATCACTGAAGATCAAAAGACTTCCAATAGAACCGCTTTTGCGGAATCGGACTAGGAGGAAATATTAAATGCCCACTGACACTACAATTACCCCCCCATTGATGCTAAATCAACCAAACCAAGACATGTACATCAATGGGAAAAGAGTTCCCGCTCTTTCTGGAAAACGTTTCGAAACTCGCAATCCCGCTACCGGCGAATTGCTGGCAATGGTAGCACACGCTGAAGCACCAGATGTAGATATTGCTGTCGCTGCCGCCAGAACTGCATTTGAGGGGCCATGGAGCAGCATGAAACCGGCTGAACGCCAGCGTATCATGCTCCGTCTCGCTGACCTTGTAGAAACAAATTTTGATGAACTGGCACTTCTAGATACATTTGACCTTGGCGCACCGTATGCACGTGCAAAACTTGGCCGCACACGCGCCGCATCTTTGCTTCGGTTTTACGCCGGACAAGTTACTTCCATCACTGGCGACACGATTTCAAACTCGGCTGCAGGCGATGTAATCAGCCACACACTAAAAGTACCCGTCGGCGTTGTGGCTGCAATCAACCCTTGGAACGGCCCCGTAGGTATGGCCATCTGGAAAGCTGGCCCAGTACTAGCTTCTGGCTGCACGATGGTAATGAAGCCTGCCGAACAAACTCCATTATCCGCTTTGCGTTTCGCCGAGCTATGTACTGAGGCCGGCATACCTGACGGTGTTATAAATGTTCTCACAGGTATGGGTGATGCTGGTGCAGCCCTCTCTGCACACCCTGGTGTTGACAAAATCGCCTTCACAGGCTCTTCGGCCGTCGCTGAAAAAATTATCCATGCCGCAGCGCCAACAATGAAACGAACCACATTAGAATTGGGCGGAAAATCACCTAACATCGTTTTCCCAGATGCCGACATGGATAAAGCAATTCCTGCAGCAGCAACAGCGGTATTTGCCAATTCGGGTCAAATTTGCAGCGCCGGAACCCGGCTTTTCGTGCATTCCTCTATTCAAAAGGAATTCATGGAAAGGCTAGCTGCATACGTTGCGACATTACGTGTGGGGAATCCTTTAGCACCAGAAACGCAGCTTGGTCCTGTCGTTTCTAAAAAACAAATGGACAGCATCCTACGATATATTGATATCGCAAAGTCAGAAGGCGCTCAAACAATTGCTGGAGGCAGCAGAATGAAAGGAGCCCCGTATGATGAAGGGTTCTTCATAGAGCCAACAATCTTCACCAATGTTGAAGATGACATGACAATAGCAAAAGAGGAAATTTTTGGACCGGTTCTTTCCGCTTTCAGCTTTGACACAATTGAAGAAGTGATACAACGCGCCAACGCTACCCCCTTCGGACTAGCCAGCGGTGTTTGGACCCGCGACTTGAGCACCGCTCACAAAATGAGTCGTGAGATAAAAGCTGGGTCTGTCTGGATAAATTGCTATCAAATGCTCGACCCAGCAGTTCCTTTCGGCGGCTTCGGGCTCAGCGGTTATGGACGAGAATCCGGCGTAGAACATATCGACGCTTACCTGGAAACAAAATCTGTGTGGATCAACCTCGACTAACACTTTTCTAATTGTTGAACGCACACGATCGTATTTTCATTATTTTTAATGGACTGACCATTAGACAATTGATAATATGATGCTACGGATTTCTAAATTTAAATACAACTGCGACGCGCTGGGGAGACCCTCCGATCGCCAAAGCTAGGAGGCAAAAATGAATTTCGACTTGCCATCAGAAATTATAGAGTTTCAGGACGCAACACGCTCAATCGTCGATGACTTGATGCAACATGAACTCGAATTCCAAGAAACAGGAGTTGTCCCCCCAATTGTGCGACAAGTCTTACTGGAAAATGGCTATTTTGGTTTATCTCTCCCCGAAGAGTATGGCGGACTTGGTTTAGGGGCCTTGGCACAATGTGCGATGCAAATAGAGCTAGCACGCTTGCCTCCTCAATTTTGGACAGAGCTTCGTCCTCTTATGGGGCCTGGCGCGAAAAACATCATCAACCACGGAAGCGCCACCCAAAAAGAGCGCCTCATTCCCGGCATGGTCAGTGGCGAAATCCCAATCTGTTTCGCCCTCACCGAGCCGCAATGCGGGTCAGATCCAGCAGCCATGAGCACTACTGCCGTTCGTAATAGTGATGGCTGGGTAATCAACGGCTCTAAGACCTTCATTTCGAATGCGCAAAAAGCTAAATATGTCATCGTTTACGCCAAAACAGACAAATCTAAAGGTCGCGACGGAATAACAGCATTCATCGTAAGTACGGATAATCCCGGCTACAGTCTGGATGGCACCATCCCCCTCATGGGCACGGCAACTCCCGGTGTTTACGAAATGTCTTTCAACAATATGCAAGTTGCAGAAGAAGACATTTTAGGCGAAGAAAACAAAGCCTTCCATTACGCTCTAGAAGGATTGAATTCGGGACGAATCAACGTTGGCGCAACTGCTGTAGGAATGGGAGAGCTCGCCATAGAACTCGCCGTCGACCAAGCCAAAACCCGCAAAGCCTTCGGCACTTTCATCTCAGAATTCCAAGCAATCCAACACAAACTAGCAGACATGCAAATGGAAATGCGCGCCGCACGACTAATGCTGTTTGATGCAGCATGGCGCTATGATCAAGGCGATAAAAGACGTGAATTCGCTGCAATGGCAAAAACATTTTCGACGGAAGCCGGTTGTCGCACCGTAGATCAAGCACTTCAGATCTTCGGGGGTACAGGATATTGTAAAGGTTATGTTGTAGAGCGCCTCTACCGTGACATACGCATCACACGAATTTACGAAGGCTCTTCAGAAATTCTTCGCAACACAACTGCAAGACAAATGCTTCGCTAACGCCTTATAAGGGCAGTAGATGATGCATCATCTACTGCCCTTACCCGCCCCCCCCTAAAGGATACACCTATTTTCGCGTAATCGCTTCACACTCTCCACACTCAGGCCTAACTCATCTTGAAAAAAGCAATCATTCTCTTGCCCTAAATTTGGAACATAGTTTCTGGCTGCAGTCTGCGATTCCGACATAGTGAAAGGCGGATTAGGAACTTTAAAGGCACCTGCACCATCACTCACTTCTGCCAAACTCCCGCGCGCTGCCAATTGCGGATCATTAAGCACTTCAGCAATAGGTGCATAACGTGCGCACGGCACACCACGTTCGGACAACACCATTTCTGCTTCACGTGACTGCATATTAGCAGCCCAATCACCGATAACACTGTAAAGCTCATCCCAATTAGCATTGCGGCTTTCCTGCGTTGCAAAACGTGGATCTTCCATCCACTCTGGATGCTTAGCTGCCTCACACAAATCTTCAAAATTTCTAGGACTTGTTGGTGCCACGATAATAAAACCATCGCGCGTCTTTACAGGTTTATAGAGTGGACGACGTGTCGTGACAGGAAATTGCGCTTCTTGCACCTCGTAAACCAACATACCAATCATACTATCCAACATAGATACGTCGATACATTGCCCCTTCCCTGTTTTCTCTCTCTGATACAGAGCCGCCTGAACCGCACCGAATGCGTATACGCCAGAAAGAACATCTGCGATAAAGATCCCACAATTAGACGGCTTATCCACACCGTCCTGATAACCTAAAAATGCCTCATCAAATCCACTCGCTGCATGAATGATCGGCGCGTAAGCAGGACTCATAGCCTTAGGCCCCGTCTGCCCATATCCAGAAATTGAACAATAGATCAAACGCGGATTAAGTTGACACAATTCCTCAGCACCCAAACCAAAACGCTCCATCACGCCAGGTCGGAAATTCTCTATAAGAACATCAAACTGACCTATCGCGCTTTTGACCAGCTCCACAATTTCTTTTGATTTTAAGTTTACAGAAATGCTCTTCTTGCCAGCATTTAGATTTCCAAAATAACTGCTGTGATCGCCCCGCAATGGAGGCCTTGCTCTCACTTGATCCCCTGAAAGAGATTCCACCTTCAGAACATCCGCGCCCAGGTCCGCGAATAAACGTGCCCCAAAAGGACCCGCCATAACTGTCGTAAAGTCGAGCACACGCACTTCATCCAAAGCACCCGCACTCCCTTGTTTGTTCTGTAACATGAGATTGGATCTCCCTTCTATATGAAACATACCAATGAAAAATTATTTATTGGTATGACCATTTAAGTTATGAAAGATACTTTTACTCAGGTCAACTCAACTAACCCCCACGTTTAAACAAAAGCTCCATCTTTACCTAAATAAGCCCTGCTCGCTGTCTACTTTCTTGGATATGCTCATGCACTCGCGCCAAATGAGCTTTCATTTCTGCTGCAGCTCCCTCACAATCACGCTCGATCAAAAGGTCAACAATTCGGATACGTGATTCAATTAGAGCTTCCTGAAGCGTTTCATAACCTGACGTACGCACAAAATCATGCAATACGGACAGTAGTGCTTGGTTAAATATACCAAACATCCTATTTCGCGTCGTCCTCACAAGCAGGCTATAAAACTGCTGCGCAACTTCATATCGAGCTTCAACAGACATCCCTTCTCGAGCGGAAACAGCAATACTCCTTAACTCAGATAATTCTTCAGACGTCGCTCGCTGACACGCATGGCGAATAACGACATCTTGCATAAAAATGCGCGCCTCTGTCAGTTCATCAAGACTCACGCTTCCAAGGTGCACATAATCTTGAAGCGCCTGAACGACACGTTCCGACTCTGCAGCTCGAATAAATGACCCTCCCCTTGCTCCTTTTTTATTTCTAATAACACCCGCAACCTCTAATGCTTTCAACGCCTCACGAAGAGCCGCACGACTAACTTGAAATTGCTGGGCTAGCTCCCGCTCTGCTGGAAGTTTATCTCCAACTTTAAGTGTCCCTTTGCTAAGTTCGGTACGAATACGGTCGCAGATAACCTCAAATGCGCGCTGAGTTTTGATAGGAGAAAAT
Organism: Hirschia sp.; assembly: GCF_058892565.1. Taxonomy (NCBI): domain Bacteria; kingdom Pseudomonadati; phylum Pseudomonadota; class Alphaproteobacteria; order Hyphomonadales; family Hyphomonadaceae; genus Hirschia; species Hirschia sp. The sequence goes on from NZ_JBZXVU010000009.1 coordinate 8,691, forward strand.
TCAGTTTTAGTCATATCGCGTTTCCGAAGTATTGAATGGCAATGCGGCAAATCCGCAAACAGCATAACCCTTACTAGATGTCGCTCACAATTCAAATCTAGCCGATCGACAGAAGGTTTAGATCTGCCGGCCGAAATAAAAATATCAGCTCATCGACAAAAAAGGGTCAGCAAGCATAAACTCAACACATACAACACTAAGTAATTTACAATACCTTCATACCACTCAATGACAGACATTTATTCTAAATTATCTATTTTTATACAATACTCTAGCAACTAGAAAAGCATCTAGAATATACCTCATTTCATTCATAGCTCACCATTTTTTGAATACTTTATACGCAAACTAATTGGCCAAACCCCTCTCAAAAGAGCGATACTCAAACTAATTTGATATTCGTCGCGAGTTTAGCAATGCAAACTATCGTCTTAAATTAAAGCAAATTATGAGGCGGACGAACACTTATATAATGCAGGAGGAACACCCTATGCTTATACTTGAAAATTGGTATGTAGCGATTTTTTCCAAGGATCTCGGACCAGGGCAACGGATAGGTAGGAAGTTACTAAACCAGCCTATCGTTATTTACCGCGCAGATTCAGGAAAAGTATACGCCCTAGAAGACAGATGCAGCCACAGAGCCATGCCCCTCAGCGCAGGTATTGTTGAAGGCGAGATTATTCGTTGTGCATATCATGGCGTCGAATTTGGTGACGGAGGTGAATGCAAAAAAATTCCTAATCAAAGCCGAATTCCGAGCAAAGCCAATATTCGATCTTATCCAATCGTAGAGCGCGATGAATTGGTTTGGATATGGATGGGAAATCCCGCCAACGCCAACCCTGACCTCATCATTAGCAATCCAGAACATGTAGACCCATCATGGACTTGGCGACATTACGATTTTCACGTGAAAACGAATTGGCAGTTGTTGGTCGACAATATTATGGACCTCACCCACGTTCCATACATTCATGCCAACACAATTGGCGGTAATCCTGAACAACATTTTGAAGCCCAAATGGAGATCAAAGCCGACAGCAAAAAGGTTGGTATGCACCGCCGTATGCCAAATTCAGTACCACCCAAAACATACATCGAGGCTGGCGGCTTCAAAGGAAGAGTCGATCGCTGGCAAGATGTAGAATTTGAACCCGGCAGAGGAATGGTTCTACGCGTAAATGCCGGCGGGTGCGATGTCGGCACTGGTGCATACGAAGGCAAAAGAGAACATTGCTTTACTCTGGTCAATGTTCACTGTGTTACACCCGAGACAGAAAACACTACTCATTATATGTGGTCAATCTGCACCAACGCCCCACCAGAAACCGGTGCGCCTGAAATACTCTTCGATCAGTTTTTCGACACAATCAAAGAGGACGAAGATACACTTGAAGCACAGCAACTTCGCATAAATGACGACCCAGACCGTCCGTTCATTGGTATGGCTGGGGATGGCGCAGTCAATCACGCCCGCAACCTTCTTGAAAAAATGCGCGTACTTGAAGAAGCCTCAACCTAAGACAGGCAATTCCACTTACTCAGCGACTTGCAAAATCTCTGATTTGCAAGTCGCTTCTATTCAATGTAACATCAGCATCAGTTAAATTGAATAAGTGGAACATATAAATCCTATATCTCTCGTTTCTGGTCACATCCTATTAAATTCGGCAGATAATGATTTACTTCCCTACAACGGTGCAAAGGCTATAACGTGACGTTAAGTCCATTTGATCTAAATCTTCGCCACCTTCGCGCCGTCCTCGCAGTCAATGACTGCGGCAGCATCAGCCGGGCATCATCAGCCGTCAATCTATCTCAACCTGCCATAACACAGGGGTTGGCACGTTTGGAAAGCCAACTCCAACACGAACTATTCGAACGACGCGCAGACGGCATGGTCGCGACTGAAATTGGAGAAATGTTCACTCAACGCATTCGCACAGCCATCGAACATTTATCTATTGGTGGGAAGCAGGTCAAAAACGCCCCCCAACTAGACCGCCTAATCACCATGACGCAAATGCGTGCATTTTTATCACTTACAGACGCACGAAGTTTTATTTCAGCAGCCAAGCAAGCAGGCCTTTCACAAACAGCAGTTCACAAGGCTGTCTGTGATCTAGAACACATTATTGGCACACGACTAGCAGAACGTCGCAGCGGAGGCACCAGACTGAACGCTGTTGGCAAACGATTATCCAGAGCCATTCGCCTAAGCATCTCAGAAATCGCTGCTGCAATAGACGATTTGGATATTGAAAACCACAATCCACTCATCGCTGTCGGCGGCATGCCCCTGTCCCGCACCTATTTGCTTCCTAAAGGAATTTCCCGAATGGCGATGGAAGAGCCGCGCTCTCGCTTCGAGGTAGTCGAAGGCAATTGGCGGGAATTAGTAGAGCCGCTAAGAGATGGCGTCATTGATATGGTAATAGGCGCATTGCGACCTTTCGAAATCAAAGATCTGCATCAAGAACCCTTATACGAAAATCATCTTGTTGTTGCATCTGGCGCGAGACACCCACTCGCTGCATTGGAAGAGACCCCCTCTTTAGATGTCTTAGCCAGTTACCCTTGGCTCGTTAGCAGAGTAGATTCCCCTTTGCGCGACCAATGGGAAACAATGTTCAAAGATTATCCCCTCACACAAAAACCGATAGAGTGCGCATCGGTCATGATCGTTAGCCGCATTCTCGCTGACAACAATTTTTTGACATTGCTTTCACCAGATCAAGTAGAAATTCAAATCCGCAGTGGATTGCTCGCCTGTGTTGGGCAGCCCCTACTGGAAAGTCGCCGTATCATAGGCATAACAACACGCCGCTCTTGGAGGCCTACCGTTATACAAAGTCGATTTATCGAATTGCTAAGGGAAGCATCTGAAGAGCGAAAACACACTGAACTTTCATGGGTCTAATATAAACGCGCGCCCAGACCGCCCCCCCCAAAATCAAACAACAAAATATAAGCATCAACTAATTTGAATACCACACTCGGCATTCTAATTAGTGCCCTATACGTTTCTTTTGTAGGTTGAACCACCAAATAAAATTGAGTGGCAGCCTATTCATCATTCAGGCTCACCGCTCATCAAGCCCATCGTTGTGCGACCATTAAACCGGATAACGCATCGACCGACGTACAAAGGAGCATTCCATTGCAAGCTGTTAAAGATAGAGATGACCTCACCCGCGTAGGGCCAGACACCGTTATGGGAAAATTCATGCGTCAATACTGGATGCCTGCAATTTTGTCTTCTGAATTGATAGCAGACGGCGACCCTGTCCGGTTGATGTTAATGTGCGAAAAACTGATAGCATTCCGCGATTCCAATGGCCGCGTGGGCATCATGGACCATCGCTGCCCTCACAGATGCGCCTCCCTATTTGTGGGCCGCAACGAAGAAAGCGGTATACGCTGCGTCTACCACGGTTGGAAATTTGACGTCGATGGTAATTGTGTAGACATGCCAAGCGTACCCGAGCACCAGACATTCAAAGAAAAAGTACACGCAAAAGCTTATAAGACATACGAACGCAATGGACTTGTTTGGGTATATATGGGCCCCAACCAAGATGCCCCACCGCCCTTACCTGCAATCGAAGCAACCATGATTGAAAACCCTGAAACATGGTGCCTTCAACGCGACTGCAATTGGCTTCAGGCTCTGGAAGGCGACATTGACACATCACATGTTGGCTTCCTTCACGTTGGCTCACTTACAGAAGATGACTTAGAGCCAGACCACCCGATGCGGCCGACAGTTCTCAATCGATCACCAGAATACAAAGTCAGTAATTCTGACTGGGGAACAATGTATGGTGCCTACAGGAAAAATGATGATGGCAACATGTCTTGGCGCGTCGCTCACTTCATGTTCCCATTCTGGACCCAAACACCAAATAACCGCTTCGCGACTCGCGCTATAGCCCGTGCATGGGTTCCAATTGATGATGAACACTCAATGCTGTTCGACATCACCGGAGGTGTTGACGAAGGAAACCCCGCTTATACTTCCACACTCAAGGATGGCACCCCCCTCTTCGAGCCGATCAAATATGCACCCAACACCACGGATTGGTATGGACGCTGGCGCTCTGCAGACAGTATGGAAAACGATTGGGCCATTGATCGCGAGTCACAACGCAACGGAACCCAATATACGGGTATTCCAAATATCACGATGCAAGATCAAGCCGTAACCGAAAGCATGGGGCCAATCACCGATCATACTTTTGAAAATCTAGCACCTACAGACCAGATGATCGCCCGAACACGTCGTCGCCTACTGCTTTCAGCACGCGCCTTCTCAGAAAACGGTGTGCTTCCCCCAGGCATTGAAGATGCAAGCATCTTCTACAAAGCTCGCGCCGGTTCATTCATTCACGACTCAGATGCAGATTTCAATCAAGCTTACCAAGCACAACTTAGCACAGCAGTTCGGTGGGGTGGCGTGGAATCTGTGAAATGATGAGCAACAAAGCTTTCTATTATTTCACGGCCTTTTTGTTGCCTTACACAAGACTGCAAATGCGCGCCAACCACCATTCGCGCATCCCGCACAAGAGTAGTTTAGTATCATGAAAGCCCGTATAACTAATATTCGATGGGAATCGACGACGATTAATGCATTTCGTCTCGAGCCCCTATCAGGAGAATCTTTTCCACCGTTCACGGCTGGTGCTCACATTGATGTAAACCTTTCGAATGGACTCATTCGAAGCTATTCATTGTACAACGATCCAGCCCAATCAAACCTCTACGAAATAGGCGTTCAAAAAGACCCAGAAAGCCGTGGCGGATCAGTGCATATCCACAACACTTGGAAGGCGGGAGATATTGTAGAGATATCAGAACCCAAAAATAACTTCCCACTTCATGAGGATGCACCAGAGACGATATTAATTGCTGGCGGAGTTGGCGTAACGCCAATGCTGTCAATGATTGCCCGTTTAGAAACGCTGAATAAACCTTGGCGGCTGTATTACGGTGCCAAAAGTTCCGTTCGCGCTGCTTTCACCAAAAAATTACAAGACCGTCAGGAAGTAATGATTTGCATTGCAGACGATCCCGTCGCACCCAAGCTGGACCTAGACTCAATCATTTTGGAAGCCTCACCAGAAGCTCACATCTATTGTTGCGGCCCCCAAGGAATGCTCGAAGCTTTCGTAGCTAAGACTGCCCAACGCCCATCTGGACGTTCGCATATAGAATACTTCAATGCATCAACCGAAATAGCAACAGGGGGTGGTTATTCGCTCATCTTGGCTCAAAGCGGCCAGACCATCGAGGTCAATGAAGGTGAAACGATGCTAGATGCAATGCTTGATGCTGGTGTGGACATTGGTTTTGCATGCTTAGAAGGCGTATGCGGAACCTGCAAGGTGAAAGTACTAAATGGCGTTCTAGACCACCGAGACCACTTTCTAACCGAAGAAGAAAAAAGCGCAAATTCTGCTGTGATTCCCTGTTGCTCAACCGCACGAAGCGAGACGCTAGAACTAGACATCTAACAATCCAAATAAACGTATTGCTCTATCATCAGAGCAATATGACCAAGTATCATTTTTTTTGAACACTACTAAATACAGCAACCCAAAACACAAGTTCAAAAAAACCAACAAATCGCTCACTAATTGTCATGCCTGTATATATCAATACACTGATATTTTAGTGTTTTTAATAAAATACTTCACTTCAATCATCTACGGATAAATAGAATTACGATGTTTTCTTATAATTGAAAGAGCAGTTTTGATATTCAATTATAGGGATTTGAAGTTGCACAGAAGCACCACAAAAGCAATTATATCTTTGCCCTAAAGCTATTGTTCGAAGCGAAAGGGAAATAAAAATCGAGGGAGGAACGAATGAACAAACAATTTAGACAAGGCCTATTGGGGGCCGTATGCTTATCAGCGATTTTTGCTGCTCCGTCCTGGTCACAGGACACAACTGAATCCGATGCAAACACTCAATTGGAAGCAGAACAGTCGGACAGTCCGATCTATCGAAATGAAACGATCACAGTGACTGCGCAACGTCGCGAATCTTCATTGCAAGACGTTCCGTTCTCAATCGCTGCTTATAGCGGTGAAGCTCTTGCAGATGAGCAAATCAATAGTCCTGCCGCACTTACTGCAAAAATTCCTGGCATAACAATCGATACGTCAGATAAATCACTTTCTATTGTCGCCATACGGGGAAATGTGTCGACATTCAGAACAGCAACCTTAGACACACCTGTCGCGTTCTTTTCAGATGATATCTATTACGTTTTCAACAATGATTTGAACACAAACTTTTATGACCTTAACCGTGTCGAAGTCATGCGCGGGCCACAAGGCACCCTTTTCGGCCGGAACGCTGTGGGTGGAGCCATAGCAGTCGTAACAAATGACCCTAAATTTGAGGATGACTACTTCCTAGAATTAACGGGTGGAAATGCAGGTTATGCTCGTACAGAAGGTATGCTCAATGGCGTCATCAAAGATGATGTTCTCGCTGGTCGTATAGCATTCAGCACAGAACATTCAGACGGTCAGATTGATGCACCAAACCAGTCTGGAAATTTTGGTTCGCTTGACGCACACAGTGCGCGCGGAAAGTTACTTTTCACACCCAATGACGTTCTTGAAGTTTTAATAAGCGCTGACTATTCTTATTCAAGCGGAAATGGCGGACCTGTTGAGATCGCAATTGGTGGAGACCAAACGATTCCTGCTTCATTTGGTGAATACTATGATGAAGATTGGACAAATTACACAACAAAACCCAACCCTTTCAAGCAAGAATTGCGTGGTGGATTCATCCGTGGAGACCTTGATCTCTGGGGCGGCAGTCTAACATCCATTACCGGATACCGCATAAACGACAGTTACAGCTTGCTCGACAACCTACCTGTTGGAACGGATACTCCCGTTTTCGGACTAGAACAAACAGTGAGCAATAGCAGCTTAACTCAAGAAATTCGCTATGCGTCTGGACCAGATCGCCTTTCATACGTGGTCGGTGTGTATTATCTATCTGCAGACGTAACTACACTTAATGGTTTCGACTATAGCCCACTTGCTGGATCTATTGTCGGGGGAATAATCCCACCTAATCCAACCATTACCAACATTCAGCGTTATCAGCACGGTGAAGTCACAAGTGCCGCAATCTTTGGTCAGATTGATTTTGAAATCACCGATCAGCTTTCTATCGCCGTTGGTGGACGCTACACTGAAGACCAAAAAGACATAGATTATCGAGCCACATCAGAAACAGCTGGTGATAACCCGATCCCTGTATTTAGTTTCCCCGGTACTGTTGTCGCATCTGGTGGAACATCATGGGATGCATTCACACCACGTGTAACGTTAACATACGAACCTACTGACGACATCAACCTATACGCGACTTATGCGGAAGGGTTCAAAAGTGGAGGATTCGTTGACAACGCCTACAACGACCCAACCCTCCCTCTTGCTCCCGAAAATGCGAAAAACTATGAGTTAGGTATCAAATCGAAACTCTTCGACAATCGTGTAGATTTCAACATGTCGATTTTCCAACAAACAACAGAAAACCTGCAGAATTTCTCTGGTGCTGGCGGTGTGGCCCACACCTATAATGGCACACTTGAAATGCAAGGTATTGAGTTGGAATCTCTATTTCGGATCACTCCAGAATTTGATATCGGCTTCAACTACGCATATCTAGACGGCGAGTATTCAGAACTGCTCGATCCTCTTGTAAACCAAGATTTTTCAGGCAACCCTGCAAAATTCGCCCCGGATCACTCTTTAACCCTAGCTGGTACTTACAGACATCAGCTTGAGAATGCTGGGATGCTGACAGCACAGGCGGACTTCAAATACTCTTCCGAAATTTCTACGGATGATGCTGACACGCTCAAACTTTACCCAGAACTGTATGACGACACAGTCGGCAAAACGCTGAACGCCCGATTAAATTATGAATCCGAAGATGGTCGCTGGAAATTCTCTTTGTGGGGCAAAAACCTCACAAACAACTACCAGATCTCATTGGCGGACAATGTTGGCGCATTCCTGTCTAGAGATGCATCATACTGGAAAGTGTTCACCAACCAACCTCGTTCAATTGGTGTAAGCATTTCCGTTCGCAAATAACAGCACTCCTTTCAGCTCCGCTGTAAACCCAAAGGAAAACTAACGGACGCTATTTCTTAATCGAAATAGCGTCCTCCCCTAATAAGGTGAATTTAAAATATGACGGACATGACACTTCCCAAAAATGGTAGTTTTGATTTTAGCGGACGCGTTGCATTGATAACCGGTGCAGCTCGCGGTGTCGGCCAAGAAATCGCAAAAGAACTACACACTGGAGGCGCAATTGTTTTTATCAGTGATGTTGATTTCGAGACCGCGCGTCATACCGCCAAAGAGCTAGACGCTTCGGGCAAAAGTGCAGTCGCATTGTCGCTTAATGTGCTTAAAAAAACTGACTTCGAGCAAGCTTTATCAGACATAAAAAAAATTGCAGGCAAGCTAGACATTGTCATCAACAATGCAGGGCACGCAAAACGCACGCCTTGGGAAGATATCTCTCCAGATGAATTCGACGACATAGTCGCAATCAACATGCGAAGCGTTTTTCTAAGTAGCCAAGTCTTTTGCCCTCATATGATTGAACAAGGATATGGTCGCATAGTAAATATCACGTCCCTCGCAGGTCAGAATGGCGGCACAGTCGCTTCAGCCCATTATGCATCTGCAAAAGCTGGTGCAATCATGCTTACAAAGTATTTTGCGCGCCATCTGGCAGATACTGGCGTCACTGTGAACGCAGTGTCACCCGGACCAATTTCAACGGCCAAAGGCCGGCTTTCAGAAGAGCAAATTGAATCTATAAGCAAGGCAGTACCAATTGGCCGTTTTGCCACTGCCTCAGAAATAGCAGCTGCAACCGCCCTGCTCGCATCAGATCGCGGCGGCTTTTTCACAGGTGCAACTTTGGACATGAATGGCGGTCTGTACCTGCGCTAATTAATGCTTCCAAGCTTTCCAGACAGTGTTGAAAAAGCATCCCCGTCTGGCAAAGCATCGTTCATAAACAATTGATTCTGAAACTCATATAAATAAAATTATATCCGCAGCCTAATTTCCAGCAAACACACCATTATTCATAGCGGTATCTTTCTTTTTGCTAACCTTGCCTACACATGCGAACAGTTATTCCGACTGAGGAAATTCTTCTGTATCTATGGTTTGCCTCATACCTTCAGGATATCTGTGGCCGCAAACTGTTTGCTGATTTATCAATTTTCCGGCCCGTTCTAAATATTCAGGCTCAATAGCCAATTGGGACGTTTGATTATTTTCTTCTAGATGTGCGATTTTCCCTGTTCCCGGGATCACATGAACATGATCACCGCGAGACAACACCCAAGCCAGTGAAAGCTGAGCGGACGTCACGCCAGCTTGCTCAGCTAACACGTCAAATGCTTTAATCAGTTTGGCATTCTCTGGCCAATATTCAGACGTAAAACGCGGATGATTTTTCCGAAGATCATTTTCAGCAAGATTTGAAGGATCTTTTACACCAGCAGCCAGCGCACCTCGAGCCACCGGCGAAAAAGCGACAAAGGCTATGTTTAACTCGGCACACGCATCAAGCACTCCAATTTCGGGATTGCGGGTCCACAAAGAATATTCTGTTTGTAGTGCTGATATTTGATATTCCGAGTTTGCACGGCGCAGTGTTTCTTCACTCATCTCCGACAAGCCGATACCACCAATTTTTCCTGCCTTTACCAGCTCCGCCATAGCACCAACCGATTCTTCGATCGGCACATTAAAGTCGCGGCGGTGCATGTAATACAAATCAATATACTCTACTCCAAGCACACTCAAACTAGTGTCCACAGCTTTGCGAAGAGTATTTGGAGAACAATCGATATATCGCTTAGGGCCAGACGCTTCGATACCTGCTTTGGTCGCTAGAAAAACTTCATTTCTGCGCGTTTTCAAGACTCGAGACAATAAAGCTTCATTATGTCCAAGACCGTAAAGTCTCGCCGTATCAAAATGATCAACACCGATATCTAGCGCATGATTAAGAAGCCTCTCTCCATCATCTTCATTAGGAATAGGATGATAAGCCTGACTTAAAGACATACAGCCCAACCCGATAGGGTTGAGCTCGCGATTATCGATTGTCCGTTTAAGAAAATTCATAATTGTAATCCAGTCCATCTATAGGAAAACGACACCTATGTATTGGCTTAAACGTCGCAAACGACCAATCTACGAATTGGTGTCTATATTGAATGTCTTTTTATGCCTTTAACTGCTGTTCGAGCTCATGAAGCACTTTATAACAAGGAAGCACTTTAGACACACTAGAGTTTGGCTCACGCCCCTCTTTGATCGCAGAAATAAACTCGCGATCTTGCAGCTCAATCCCATTCATAGATACATCAACATCAGACACATCAATGACTTCATCGCGACCTGTTACAAGATCATCATAGCGAGCAATATATGTATTTGTATCCCCAATATAGCGGAAGAATGTTCCTAAAGGCCCATCATTATTAAATGACAGTGAAAGAGTACAAATTGCGCCGCTTTCTGCCTGCAACTGAATAGACATATCCATAGATATACCAAGCTCAGAATGTATTGGTCCTTGAATAGCATTCGCCTTCACAATTGGTCCGGCTTGATAAGCGAACAAATCTACGGTGTGCGCAGCATGGTGCCATAGTAAATGATCAGTCCAGCTACGTGGCTGTCCTTTCGCATTTATATTTTTTCTTCGGAAGAAATAAGTCTGCACATCCATCTGTTGGATATTGAATTCGCCCGATTGAATTTTATTATGCACGTATTGATGGCTCGGGTTAAAACGGCGTGTATGCCCAACCATACAGACCAATCCGGTCTCTTTTTGTTTGGCCATAACAGCTTCAGAATCTACCCAGCTATCTGCAAGGGGAATCTCAACCTCGACATGCTTACCAGCATCCATGCAAGCAATTGCTTGTGAAGCGTGCATCTGTGTTGGCGTGCACAAAATGACCGCATCAACATCATCGCGCGACAACATCTCATCAAAATCTACAGACGCATATGGTACATCATATTTTTCAGCAAGCGTTTGGGTCGCATCAATGCTCCGCCCAACGATTGCTGTCACTTCTACGCCTTCAATATTCTTGAGCCCATCCAGATGTTTTTCTCCAAACGCTCCACCGCCAACAAGTGCAATTCTCATTTAGAATTCTCCAAGACTATGTGCCCAAGTGCAGTGTTAGATGCAGGGACATGATAATATTTATGTAGTTCTTTGATATCTTTGCCTAAAGCGCCCCGCATGATGAGCCACATAACAAGTTCAATACCTTCTGAACCAGCTTCTCGAAGATACTCTATGTGCGGCATGTGACGCAGGCGCTCTGGATCTTTTGTTAGATCATCCAAAAAGGCGTTATCCCATTCCTTATTGATTAATCCTGCTCTTGGTCCTTGCAGCTGGTGAGACATGCCACCAGTTCCCCAAATCTGCACATTCAGATCCTTTGGATAGCTTTCAACAGCACGCGCAATCGCCTCACCCAACATCCAACATCTGTTACCTGATGGAACTGGATAGGTGACGACATTCACAGCAAGCGGCACAACTTTTACAGGCCACTCATCTGGCTGATTAAACATCGCAGACAAAGGCACGGTTAAACCGTGGTCGACATCCATTTTATTCACGATGGTCATATCAAAATCGTCGCGAATAAGACTTTGCGCTAAATGCCAAGCAAACTCAGTGTCATTTTTGACAGAAGGCACTGGTCTTGCTCCCCAACCTTCATCGGCTGGAAAATATTCCTCCCCACACCCAATCGCGAATGTAGGTATTAGGTCCATGTCAAAAGCAGTTGCATGATCATTATAGACAAGAATAACTACATCAGGCTTATTTTCTGGCTTTTGAATCCACTCTCGTGTCCATTCATAACCAGCTAAAACAGGCTTGAAATACTCTTCCTCAACTTTGTTCTGATCGATAGCAACACCGATTAGAGGGATATGGCTTGTCGCAATGCCAGCAGTAATCCTCGCCATTCTAACGTCCCTCTTTCTTGGAACGAACACCTTCAGGAGACCGCCCACCAGCAATCATCATCGCCTGATAATCCTCAACACTCATTCCAGTCATTGTAGAAACTGCTTGAACGAAAGAGAGACCATCTGTTGAGAAAATTTTTGCGAGATAATAGATATTACCTCCCAATTCCAATAGGCGATTATAATCTCTTACGAGGACCGCGTCTTTCTGGGCATCGGTCAATGTCCAGTCAGCTAGGTAAGCCCTTTCATCGGCTTTCCAACGCTCTCTATTTTCTGGCTTCATTAAGCTCATTGCAAATTGATTGAGCCAATAGCCTTCACGCGCTCTGTGCGTCGTATAAATACGCGTCCCCGGAATGTCTTCAAGCTCTGCTAAATATTCATCCAGTGATTTACTCATGACCCGCGCCTCTTCAATTGCGCATCCAGTCTTGGAAATACACGGCGGGCATTTCCTTCAAAGATGGCGTGGCGTTCTGAATCAGAAATATCAAGATTATCGACATACCGCTTGGTATCGTCAAAATAATAGCCTGTCGTGGGATCTATGCCGCGAACTGCCCCAACCATTTCTGAGCCAAACAGAATATTTTTTGTGTCAATGACGTCAGCGAGGAGGTTCACGCCTGGTTGATGATACACGCATGTATCAAAGAAAACATTGTTCATGACATGTGTCGCAAGGTCGGGCTGCTTAAGCATATCTGCTAAACCTCGGTATCGTCCCCAATGATAAGGAACAGCGCCCCCACCATGAGGAATGATAAAACGTAAACTTGGGAATTCTTTAAAAAGGTCGCCCTGAATCAATTGCATGAATGCAATTGTGTCAGCTGCAATATAGTATGCTCCGGTAGCGTGAAGGCCAGGATTACATGACCCAGAAACGTGTATCATCGCTGGCACATCCAACTCACACATTTTTTCATAGAACGGATACCAATATTCATCCGTTAGCGCTGGATGTTTAAAATGCCCACCACCAGGATCAGGATTAAGGTTACATCCGATAAACCCCATATCGACACACCGCTCTAACTCTTCGATTGAGGCTTGCATATCTGATGCTGGTGATTGCGGAAGCATACATACCGGAGCAAATATTTCCGGATAAAGCGCCACACAACGAGCGATAAGATCATTATTTACTTGGGCCCATTTTTTAGAGACACCTTCATCTCCAATATGGGGAGCCATTGCAGACGCACGCGGAGAAAAAATTGTCATATCAGCGCCGCGTTCTTTTAGCAGGCGTATTTGATTTGCTTCCAGCGTATCCTGAATTTCTCCATCAGATATTGAAGGGTATTCAGGTGCTATTGTCCCGCCGTAAAATGCTGCTTTCTGCGCTTCACGCCAATCATTGTGAGCTGACGGTGCCGTCGTATAGTGACCGTGACAATCTATGATCAATGTCATGATTTAATCTGCTCCAATTTTTCTTTTAAATTATCAGGAACCGGTGTTCGTTTTAGCATTCCAATATTATGTTGGCGCTCTACTGTCCCGCGTGTCATCAGCGGATCAACACCAAGATTTTCAAGTGTTTTAACCACTTCACGCATCTCGGCGGCGCGTCGTAAACCATGCACCATAATGCGGTCTAATCGATAATTGGCTTGCTCTTCCCAGTCGCCACCAAATGAACGAATGACCTCATCAGTAACGCCTGCTCTTTCACAAGCAATGAGACACTCCGCGGTTAATGCCTCAATCCCTTTATACATAACTGAACGAAGCATTTTTACTGATGACGCCCGACCAACATCTCCACCAAGCCCTCGAACATTGGTAAAACCAATCTCCCTCAACGTATCAACGCCTGCCTCAAAATGAGGGCCGCTCACTAGCAATGGTGTATTCAACCTTGCTGGATTCACAGGCGACATCACAGCCACATCAACATACCGCCCCCCGGCTTGCTCAATTAAGGCCGCACCCGCCAATTTTGTACTTGGCGCGACAGAATTCATGTCAAAAAATAATGCTTCTTTAGTGATATATTTCGCTGCACCTTCAGCCACAGACAATGCTTGGTCAGCAGTGACGAGGCTTAACACGATACTGGTCCCAGATAATGCCTCACTGATGGACGCACTTTCCTGATTACCAGCATCGCATATTCGCTGATGCATTTGCGCATCGTCCCGTATATCAAATATCTTAGCTAAATTTTTCCACCCAGCAGCCTCAGAAAACGAGCTACCAGCCTCACCAAAACCAAGTATAGAAAGTATCTTTTTCATCATTAAATTTGCTACATCCCAACTGTTGAGGTAGCAAATTAGAATGGTTTGGGGAGTATAAGTATTAGCTAATTCTGACTACACACAATCCTTCAAAACACTAACGAACTCTCTTTGAAGTCGCGTAGGCGTCCATGAAGACCGCACCGTTAAACCGATGTTGCGAGCAATTGCTGGCGGCGCTTTTGAGACCTCTGTCAACCAACCAGCTTCAAGCTCAACAGCAACCTGATCTGGCGATAAAAATGTTAGAAAATCAGTTTCTAAAAGCAACTGCCTAATGGTAATGACCGAACCGCACTCTATGGGAACCTTCGGATATTCGATCCCAGCTTCGTCGAACATTCTTTCCCATAAAATTCTAAGCGGCGTCCCTTTGGCGGAGGTTACCCACGGAAGTTTTGCAAGGTCATATAAACAGGCACCAATCAAAGGGTGTCCATGGCGTCCCAGTATAACCGGCCGGTCCTCAAACAATGGTTCTTGCGTTACATCTTCGCCCGGAGAAGGATCACGCAGCGCCCCCATCAATATATCAACCTCACCATCCCGCAAAGGCTCAATCAACTCACTATGACTACCCTCCACTATCACAATCTCAATATTTGGATGTTTCTTATAGAATGCAGATACTGTCGCCGGCAAAAGTCGAGCACGAGATAAAGGCATTGCGCCAATAACTATCCTACCGATCTCAAAGCCTTTTAATGCCTCAATCTCATTTAGTCCTGCGGAAAGTTCATTACAGGCCAGCCGAAATTGCCGAACAGTCCTTTTACCTGCGGCTGTCAAAACCACACCTTTTCCACGTCTATCTATAAGTTTTAAACCTAAAGCGACTGATAGATGAGACAAAGACCGATGCAATGACGGCGTGGACAATCCACTCAACTGGCTTGCCGCAGGATAACTTCCCGCACTCGCAAAAACAGTCAAAGCTCTCACTTGCGCCATCGTCACGCGCGTGCTTGCAATGTATCCCATAGCAGTTTCTATGCGGGGTAATAGCACTTCAGCTGCCTTCGTCGATATCATACCCTCAGACGTTCGCTCAAATAAAGAAACGCCTAGCTGCGCCTCAAGCTTGGCTAGTCCCTGCGTGAGTGCTGGTTGAGTTATATTTACCTGAGCCGAAGCACCTAAGATACTGCCGCATTTCGCAACAGCACATACAGCATTTAAATGCCGAAGATTATAATTCCAAATATCCATAATAATAATAATTAGCTAAAACTTATACAAAAGCGAGTCTTCGGATTTTATTCTTCGCATAAATTGCTCCAATCTTCACACCATTATTATTTAGGAGCACCCCATGACCAACATCGTTGTTCAAAATACTAAGCGCACCGACCTAAAAATTGTAGATGAACTAGCAAAATGCGGGGTCGCAACTGTTCATGAAGCTCAAGGACGCACGGGCTTACTCGCTAGCAATATAAGGCCAATATATTCAGGCGTGCGTATAGCGGGTAATGCCGTCACAATATCCGCAGCCCCCGGCGACAACTGGATGGTTCATGTAGCGATAGAGCAAGTTAAGGAAGGTGACATTCTCGTTTTGGAACCAACTAGCTCTTGCGAAGATGGATATTTCGGTGACCTCTTAGCGACTTCTGCTCAGGCCCGTGGAGTCCGAGGACTTGTCATAAATGCAGGATGTCGAGACGTATTAGATCTCAAAGAAATGAACTTTCCAGTATGGAGCAAAGCTATATTTGCTCAGGGAACAGTTAAAAACACATTGGGGTCAGTGAATATTCCGATTGTATGTGCCGGCGCTAACGTGAACCCTGGAGATGTCATAGTCGCAGACGATGACGGTGTTTGTGTCGTACCACGTGAAAAGGCTGCTCACGTACTAAGCGCGGCACAAAAACGCGAATCTTTTGAAGAAGAAAAGCGTCAAAAATTAGCGTCTGGCGTTTTGGGTTTAGACATGTACGAAATGCGTGAGCGTTTGGAAAAAGAAGGCCTAAAATATGTTTAAAGGGTCATCTGCGCGCGTTATGTGGATGCGCGGAGGAACTTCTAAAGGCGGCTTTTTCCTCGCTAACGACCTTCCTGAAACTTCAGATGCCAGAGATGAGTTCCTGCTACGTGTTATGGGCTCACCAGACCCCCGCCAAATTGACGGAATGGGCGGTGCAGATCCATTGACTAGCAAAGTTGCCATTGTAAAAAAATCGGACCGTGCAGGTATCGATGTAGACTACCTATTTTTGCAAATATTTGTCGATAAAGCGCTGATTAGCGCCGAACAAAACTGCGGAAATATTCTTGCGGGTGTCGGACCTTTTGCAATTGAACGCGGGCTCGTAGACGCAAATTCTTATGAAACCAAAGTGTCCATATTTATGGAGAACACGGGACAGATCGCCGTTGCGACAGTTCAAACTCCCAATGGCATACCAGAGTATAGCGGGGACGCCAGCATTGACGGCGTACCGGGAAGCGCCGCCCCCATTCCACTTGAACTCAAAGATACGGCCGGCACAAGCTGTGGTAGCCTTTTGCCAAGTGGCAACAAAAGCGACGTGATCAACGGTATTTCATGCACGCTTATCGACAATGGAATGCCTTGCATTGTTTTGAAAGCAGAAGATGCTGGCATCACTGGATATGAATCCCGTGAAGAACTTGATGCTAATTTAGAACTTAAATCCAAAATTGAAGCGATTAGATTAGCTGCAGGTGAGCTCATGAATTTGGGAGACGTGACAGACAAATCTGTTCCCAAAATGATGCTCGTTGCGCCACCTCGAAGCGGTGGATCCGTGACTGTTCGCAGCTTCATCCCTCACCGCGCGCACGCGAGCATCGGTGTATTAGGAGCTGTAACAGTCGCAACAGCATGCCTAATTGAAGGTAGCCCAGCATTTGAGGTTGCAAACCTTCCAGTTGGCTCAACAAAAGTATTATCAGTAGAACACCCGACCGGTGAAACAACCTGCGTCATAGAAGTGAACGATAAAGGCGATGTACAGAGCGCGGCAATGCTTAGAACAGCCCGAAAACTAATGGATGGAGAGGTATTTGTATGACTGATAGGATTACGAGTTGGCATAGTGCACCATCCATACCTCAATATACACCGCCCGCAGGAGCCGTCGATGCACACTGCCACGTGTTTGGGCCAATGGCTCAATTTCCTTTCAGCCCTAAAGCGAAATACCTTCCAGAAGATGCCGGTCCCGACAAACTTTTTGCGCTACGAGACCATTTGGGTTTTTCAAGGAACGTCATTGTTCAAGCCAGCTGCCACGGCACTGACAATTCAGCAACCTTAGATGCCATTGCAAAATCAGATGGAAAGGCTCGCGGTGTCGCTGTTGTTGACCCATCCATTAGTGATGCAGAACTTGATGCTCTACACAAAGGCGGCATACGCGGTGTCAGATTCAACTTTTTGAAAAGACTCGTTGATAATGCACCTAAAGACAAATTTTTAGACATATCACGCCGCATTCAAAGGCTGGGGTGGCATGTCGTCATCTACTTTGAAGCAGATATTCTGGAGGAAATTAGCCCCTTCATTGCTGATATACCTGTTGCCGTCATAATTGATCATATGGGACGCCCTAATCTATCTCAGGGGCCAGATGGAAATGACATGAAGGCTTTTCGCAACCTTCTTGATAGCCGTGATGACATATGGACCAAAGTGACTTGTCCTGACAGACTCGATGCCAATGGTCCCCCATATACAGATTTCGCAAGGGCAGTACGCCCTATTGTTGAAAATTACTCAGACCGCGTATTGTGGGGAACAGACTGGCCACATCCAAATATGCAGAACGTACTCCCTGATGACGGACATTTAGTCGACGTCATCCCCCAAATTGCAACGACCGAAAAATTACAACAGCAATTGCTCGTCGATAATCCTATGCGTTTATATTGGTAACAATCTATGCAGACTGGGCTCACCAAACGCTCCGACGGCGAGAAAAGCTCATAAATAAATTTTGAACGAAATCTTGACGACATCATGCATGAATGGCGGCACCTTTTTGCCGGTTAATACAAAGCCACACTCCACGCACCAGAGACCAGTTCGCTTTTGTCTGCCACTCTCCCCCAAAAAAAATGAGGGCTCCGTATAGGAGCCCTCTTCAATCTGGTTAATTTGTGCGAATTTTATCCAATATCCCATTTGAAACGCAAACCGATCGCGCGAGGCGGAGCAATATGGGTACCAAAGCTTCTGACACTTGAACCAAGTACTATTTGGTTGGACAAGCTAGTCGATACTGCACCTGTCTCAACATACTCATCAAGTAAGTTGTTCACATACAATGTTGCAGACCATGGACCTGCATCATAAACCGCTGACGCATTCGCAACACCAAAGCTATCGAGCGTGAGACTGCTGCCGCGTGCACCGGTGCGCGTCAATACATCACTCTGCCAAGCATAACCTAAGTTAAACGCTAGGTCGCGCCCGCCTGAAAGCTCTACGCCGTAAGACCCAAATACTGAAAATTGATGCTCTGGAGAACCAGGCAAACGGTCGCCCGCTTTACCATCCTCAAAAGCACTGCCAAACCCTGGAGGTGTAATTGTGCGGATCAGAGACGGCACATCAGAAGTTAATTCAGATTGCGTGTAGCTATAGCTACCGCGCACCCGGAAAGCATCCGAAACACGCCAGTCACCAGAAAGCTCAGTCCCTAATGATTCAGCACCTTGAGCATTAATGGTAATTGGAATGCTCGCATTCACTGTCGCAGAAGATAGCTGTGGGTCAGTCCATTCTACAAAATACAGAGCACCATTCAGCGTTAAGTCTCCATCTAACCATGCAGACTTCAACCCCAACTCATAATTTGTTGTTTGATCTGGTCCGTATTCACGCTCATCAAACAAAGCAATGTCATCGGGATTAGGGCCATATTGCTGCCCTGGTGCCAATGCACATGCACCTTGGCTGGCTTCAGGATCGTAAACGTCACATTGTCCAATACCGTTTGAATCACCAATACGGTAACCTTCAGAGACTGTACCATAAATCATGATGTCATCACTGATGTCATACGAAACGTTGAACTTATACAAGAAACCATCATCGGCTTGGCTTAATTCAGTTGTAGCACTTCCAATTTCATCAATTGTTGGCGCAACAAAGTCTGGATCAAAGAGAGGGAAATCAACCGCGCTAAATGATTTCAGTTCATAGTCATAATAACGACCACCAACAGTCACACTCAAACGCTCCGTAAGATCATACCCAATCTCGCCGAAGAAAGCTGATTCAACAAGCTCTGTGCGACTTTGAGAGAAGTACTCAAGGTTGTCAGAACGATCAAACCCAGCAAAGTCAGCATATCCCGGCGTAAATTCAGCAGAGAATGCATAAGCATCTTGTTTATTGTAGAAACCACCAACAATCCAATTAAATGGACCATCTGTTTGAGAAACCAGACGGATTTCTTGGTTGAATGTATCTGTTTCACCAACTTCATGTGTAAACGCTGTAAATGTCGGGAAAGTTTCGTAGCTGTACTCAAGTGAGATCAAAAGGTTTGTTTGATCGCGCTGACCGTCATCAGCGAACTTTGATTTACCTGTCGCGGAAGTAAGCTCTGCAAACCCAAGATCCGCAATTACTTCAAGTGCAAACAATTCGTTCGTAATTGTGTTTGGTTCTTCAACACGTGAGGCAACATCATATTTGCCCGCTGGAACCACTGTAGAACGCGCAGCAGATGTACTACGACCGCCAATATCAGCTTCTTGATAGTAATAGGTCAAATTGGCATCAAGCCATTCAACAGGCTGCCAACGCGCTGCAAGACGACCAGAAATAGTCTCTTCACTGTTCACATCAGTTTGTGGATTTAGGTTAGCAGCAACATCGGCAGGGTCTGTAAAATCAGGATCTGGGTTTGACGCCCCAATAGTCTGCACAATAAATGGCGCATCCATATAACCAGAATCGTTTGAAACATCCAAAGACCCCCGCACAGCGAAATTATCTGCGATCGGCATATTAAAAGTAAAGCCGACATCGTGACTCAGTGAATCTGCTTCAGAATACTGATACGTGTCCGCACGTACTGATAAAAATTCATCATCAAAGTCAGGACGGTTTGGAATATAGCGAATTGCTCCACCAAGTGTTCCTGCACCATACAATGTTCCTTGAGGCCCCAACAGAACCTCAACACGTTGCATGTCATTTAATTTCAAATCAACAAAAAGAGGGATTTCACCAAGATAGGTCGCAACCGTACCACCACCATCATTGTTTCCATCTCCAGAACCAATTGGGTCTGCATTCAATCCACGTACAATGATCGGGTTACCTTGACGCCCACCACGGTCAACAATGTTAATACCCGGTACATATGCCAACACGTCAGATAACTCGGCTAGGCCCTGCTCCTCAATTTGAGCTTCCCCTAAAGCTGCAATATTCAAAGGAACATCCTGAACCGTTTCGTTACGGCGTGTAGCTGTTACAATAATTGTATCTGAAACCAATTTGTCTTCTTCAGCAGCGACTTCTTGAGCACCAGCTGGCTGACTAAGAACCAACCCACTAGCAAGCAATGCAAATGCGCTAGACGACTTTAGGATCATTTTTCTTTTGGACATTATGCTACCTTTTTTCGTAATTTTTGCCATTGCACTCTGTTATGATTTAAAGCACTAGCAGACCTTCATAGTTTTTATCTCGGTTCAATGATCAAACTCAATTGCGTGACATAGAGGCATTATAGTGTCTAATTTAATGTATTTATATGCATCAAAACGGGGGTTATTTAGAAACAATACATCATTTTGTATCGCTTTGATCGCTCAATCTTTACGTATTGAATGACGATGTACAGTGTTTCGTAAACAGGAAATATGCCATTATGATTGAACAAAAAACCAACATGCTAATAATTGAGGCAGAGCGACTATTATCTGTGCGAAATTATAAAGCAGCTCATGCAAATTGCATCGAAGTACTGAAGCTATCTCCCAACGCACACGCACCGTTTTACCTTTTAAGTATATTGACCTTTGATCATGGAAATTTGGACAAAGCACTCGAATTAGTAGAAAAAGCGATTGCGCTTAGCAAAGGTAAGACAGGTAGATATCATGCTTGGCATGGCAGATTACTCACCAACCAACATCAACGCGATCTTGCGGTTGCTGCTGCACGGGCAGCAGCAAACTGTCCCGATAACTCTGCACAGACTCTAGATACTATTGGCGTCGTATTAAGCCGATCCGGATACCATTCCGAAGCCATTCAACACTATATACAAGCAACGAACTTAAGCCCGCAAAATGCAGCATATTGGTATAATTTGGGAGCAGCTCAACAATTTGTCGGAGATATGAAGGAAGCTGAGCTTTCGTATTCACGCGCTATCGAAATCGATCCAACATCATATAAAGCTTGGTCATCACTGGTTTCCTTGACCAAACAAACTCAGGAAAAAAACTTTCTTTCCGAACTAAAAACGCAATTCCGTCATTTGAAAAAGCCAGATGAAAGACTGAATATCGGACATGCAATAGCTAAAACCTATGAAGATTTAGGCCAAATCCAAGATCAAATGCATTGGCTGGAAAAAGCAAAAAAGCTAAAATTTGAGACGCAAGCTTACGACATCCAAAACGACATTCCGCTTTTCCAAGCAGCGCAAAAAACGCTTCATTTTTCTTATTCCAAATACAGCGCCCCCGAGGCTGCACCAATTTTCGTAATTGGCCTTCCTCGTTCCGGCACGACACTTGTTGATCGCATATTAAGTAGCCATACAGATGTTGAATCTGCAGGCGAACTAACTGACTTTGCTCTAAAACTAAAAAAGGCATCCGGCACGTCTTCTCCATACATTCTTGATGAAGAAACCTTATTAGCTTCTCAAAGACTTGACCTTGGTCAAGTTGGCCGAAAATATTTAGAAAGCGCTTCCAAGATCGCCCCAAATGCACGAAGAATTCTTGATAAAATGCCTTTGAATTTTTTCTGCGCACCGCTGATTTTACAAGCCATTCCAAATGCCAAGATTATTTGTGTGCGACGACACATAGCTGACAGTGTCTTGAGCAATTACAAACAATTATTTGCGACGTCTTTTTCTTACTATAATTACAGCTTAAATTTGGAAGATACCGCAAAATACTGTGTCCAATTTGACAAGCTGATGGCGCAATACTCCGCAAACCTACCTTCAGAAAAATACACAGAAGTTTATTATGAAGATATCGTCGCCAATACAGCTAAAGCGGCGCGAGAGTTAGTCGGTTTTTGTGACTTGGAATGGCAAGATGCTTGTGCATCATTTCATAAGAACTCTGCCCCAGTTGCAACAGCAAGTTCTGCGCAAGTTAGACAACCAATTTATAAATCAGCTCTAGCGCGATGGAAAAAATACCAAGCAGAATTAGAACCCGCACTGCGCATTTTAAAAGAAGCCGGCATTAAATTAGATCAACATTAATTGAAGCATTATCAGATTAAACGCTTCGTTTTCAACTTAGCTCATTTTCGCAAGGTTGAAATGATGAGAACATCAATATTCCACTATTTCCAAACCTCCTCTGAAATCATCAATTCACAAACACTTCAACTTGGAGCGACACCACTATTCAACACCAAATTTCAAACGAAATCGTGACGTCGCGCTGAACGAAAGGTAGCAAATTTTCTTTGATTGAAAAATGCTCTCACCCGCAAATCAGAGACCGGTTCGCTTTTGTCTGCCCCCCCCCTCCATATTGTCAGGCTAAAGACAAACTAATGTTTATCTGACGTCTCTTCATCACTTATTTGATCAAAGACTATCCTACGAAGATAGTCACCTTGAGCTTGAAATTTAGGCGGCAAAATAACTTGTGTCATGAAGACAACCCCATCACCTGTTTTGGGATTAATCCAGAAATAAGTATTTCCAGAACCTGACCACCCGAAACTCTCTAGCGGCAAACGTTTATCTTTTGAGGAATGTTCACTTCCAACTTCAAATCCCAATCCAAAATCAAATAAAACATTACCAAATGATGCGTTTATTGGGTTCGATACCATGACCTCTAGAGATTCCTGGGACAATATCCTGCGCCCCTTATAGATCCCTCCCTGTCCGAGCATTTGCACAAAATGGAGATAGTCAGCACCAGTTCCAGCAATAGCGCCTCCCCCATCTAGCAAGCGGGATGGATCTTTGTAATCGGTGTTTTCCCAATCCTCTATCCGCTTTATTCCATCCTCTGTCATCATATAGTTCACGACAAATCGAGAGGCATCTGCCTCATCTAATAGAAATTTCGTATCGGACATTTCCAAAGGATCAAATATCATTTCCTTTAGAGCGATATTGAGCGCTTTTCCCGTTATTTTTTCTACAACTGCCCCCAAAACTGTCGTGGAATAGCTATACGCAAATTCTTGGCCCGGCTGATGCAGTAAAGGCGCTTTTCCAAGGCGTTCCATCAGTTGATCAAGCGACTCTGCTGGCGCACCATCTCCTGGCTCGCGTCCAACAGGTGTATCTCTCATAACACCATATTTGCGATAATAAGCATGAACGGGAGAATTTCCCATAAAATGGTATGTGATACCTGAATGGTGTCTCAACAAATCTAACATCGTTATTGATCGATGTATTGGCTCAGTTACCATCTCATCCAAATCGCCAGACACATACACTTGCATATTCGAGAATTCAGGTAATATTTCTTCTAATGGCGTATCGAGTGTGAGTTTCTGCTGATCTACCAACATCATGATTGCTGTACTCGTCAGCGGTTTCGACATTGAATAGAGACGAAATATGTCATCTTCTTTTAAAGGTTTTTGCGCCTCAATATCTTTGAAACCCGCAACGAGTTTACCTTTAACTTCACCACCATCTATCAAATAAACGACGGCACCAGGTATTTTTCCAGACGAGACAAGTTCCGTAACAGACTTCTTAATATTCGCAGCTTCTTGTTCGAGGCCTGTTTGATTAGGAGAGCACGACGCAATGCTGCACAATAAAACAAATCCAATTAAAATTGGTGCGACATACCTCGGTAAATCTCTCAACATCTCTTCCTTTGCAATTTCTGCTTATTGTCGATTTAGCTGAACAAAGCCTCGACACCTCTTAGACTGACTTTCATCTAGAATGAGGCTATTTCTCCATGCGAAAAGTATTATCCCCCATAAAGCTTAGCTCGGACAAAGAGGCAGTGGGATATCGGAAACGCAAGTAAACAATTCATGGAACAATTGATTGAACGAGCAATGCCAAAATTTTCATCAGGCTTTACGACAAAGAGAGAAAATCACGAACATATTTCGGCCAACTAAGGGTCTACAAAAATACATCCCTATTCAATCCTCCGTTCAATATCACTTTGAGCTTGAAAGACATTTCAGACTTCTAGCTGGACGGTGACGCCGTATGTGTCCGATGGCCGTTACTTTTCAGTGATTGAAATTACGCCCAACCACCCGATACAGACCAGTTCACTTTCACTTATTATCATCCAATTTAGTCACACGCATGTTACATTACTTTGCTAAATTGAATTTTACTCACCAAAAATGTTTGAAAAATTATACTTTGCTCAATAAGCGCCAAAATATTAAAACCTCTGTTAGCTAGCTCAAAGAAGAAGGAAAGATAATGCTCCCTCCCCAAACAATTGCTAAACTACTAGCTTTAGGTTTGGTGGCGATCTTTAGCGTCTACCTTTTAAAGATCACAAATCAGACTTCTCAGGCGGCAGATGGCTCCGCCTCCCATCCCTATCGTGTGATGTTAATTCCCGCTGATGGCGGAACTGAAGACGGCACTCGAGCCGATTTCAAACCTGTCTTTGATGCCATCACGCAAACAACTGACATTCATTTTGATATAAAAGTGGGCCAAAGTTACGCCACGGTTATTGAAGCGATTTGTTCTGATGTCGTGGAGATCGCTTGGTTCGGGGCAGCTTCCTATTTACCCGCAAAACAGCGTGGTTGTGCAGAGCTCTTAGCGGTAGATGTTAAAGACAACAGCTCAAGCTATTTTTCCGGTATTTATGCCCGCAAAGAAAGCAACATTTTAACAGTGTCCGATATTCAAGGTCACTCAATTGCTTTTGGCGATCCCAACTCAACATCAAGCTTTATCTACCCAGTTGCTATGATTGTTGATGCCGGCTTAGACCCTATAAACGACCTTGAAAAAATCCGCATTACTGGAAGCCATGCCAATAGTCTCAAAGCTTTATCTGAAGGGCAAGTTGACGTAGCGGCGGCTTCTTTTGACAGCTTTGAAAAAGCGATTAATCAAGGAATTATTGATGCCAATGCGGTTGTCGTTATTGGTAAATCAGCACCTATACCTAACCCACCACTCACAATGTCGACGAAATTACCTAAAGAGGTGAAAGCTAAGCTGCGTTTAACTTTTAAAAACGTACACAAATCTGCGAATATCAGCCCAGAAATGATCCGTGGTTATGGCGGCAATCAAGTCGACCGATACGATACAGTTATAACCGATGATATTCTAGCACCTGCGCTCGTTGTTATTTCAAACGTCACAAGTGATATGCGTTCTGCAATTCTCGCTAAGGCAAATAAATAATGCCAACAGCAGCGAAAATCCAATCTCATTCAACTTCATATGCAGAATCTCCCCACTTAGTCTTTAATAATATTTGCAAGAAATTTCCCGACGGCGCATCTGCGCTTGAGGGTGTCTCAGCAACGATAAACAAAGGTGAATTCTGCGTTATTCTGGGGCAATCTGGCTCAGGAAAATCCACTCTGCTTCGGGCCATAAATGGCCTCACTGTTTTATCATCTGGGGAGTTGATACTCGACAGTGAACCCCTTACCCCATCATCTCTTCGCAGCATTCGCCGAAGAGTCGCGATGGTCCATCAACACTTTAATCTGGTAGAGCGCGCTAGCGTCGCTTCAAATGTACTGATTGGCGCAGTTGCTGAAGTTAGCATGTGGCGCGCTATGTTGGGATGGTATCCGACACATTTACGTAATCGCGCCTGCCAAGTTATTGAGCGCGTTGGACTTGATGAAAGCCATTTGAAACGTCGCGCCTCAGCGCTTTCTGGCGGCCAACAACAACGCGTGGGCATAGCAAGAGCTTTAATATTAAGCCCTGAAATAATATTGGCAGATGAACCCGTTGCCAGCCTGGATCCAGCAATTAGTAGAGAAATACTAAGCCTTATTCGCACTGCCGCTCTTGAACAGAACGCGACCGTCCTATGCAGCCTCCATCAAATTGATCTTGCACGTGAATACGCCGACCGCATTATCGGTCTACGTAAAGGGCGTATCATATTTGATGGCCCAGCGGCAAATTTTGATGCTAAGGCCGAAGCCGCTCTTTATGGCAAAAATCACATTCCAACGTCGACCAATGAGACAGCGAAACCCGAGCATGTTTGATAACCAACCAGCCGATAATGATCGCTTATCTCCCCGCGCACAGGATTGGCAACTAAAAGCACCTTATGACTGGCGCACAGCCCTAGCAATTTTGGTTATTGCCATTGTTCTGGCCTGGTCAGGGGAGCGCATGGAAATCCCTAAAATGTTGGGACTTTCATCCGAAGCCGTACTTTCAACCATAGGACTAGAAGAAGAAAGTCAAGTTGGAAAAGGGCTGGGAAGAATGCTCAGCGAATTATTTCCCTTCGTCATAGAAAGTCGACAGGAAATATCTCGCCTTTCAGATTTCGATAGAAACTCAATCCCCCTTTTCACACGGATTGAGACAGCAGAAGTGACAACCTTCCGCATAAACTCTGACACATTAAAAGCGGAACCTCAGATAGAGACAGTTGAATATTTAGTGCATCCTTTCGGCTACCTTCTAAACGTTTTGGGCAAAATGGTCGAAACATTTGAAATAGCGATCTGGGCAACAATCATTGCGGTGATAGTATCCATACCTTTAGCTATTTTAGGCGCGCGTAATTATACACCCAACAGCCTCACTTATACCGCTAGCAGAGGGATAGTCAGCTTTTTAAGGTCAATGCCAGAACTCATTGTAGCGATGTTTCTTGTGCTTGGGTTTGGGTTTGGTGCCATCGCTGGATACCTAGCTCTAAGCCTGCATGGAATGGGATTTCTGGGTAAATTTTATGCAGAAGATATTGAAGCTTCAGACACAAAACCACAAGAAGCACTTAGAGCATTAGGCGCAAGTAAGTTACGCGTTTTACGGGCCGGCGTTCTGCCTCAGGTCGCACCATCATATGTCGCCTATACGCTTTATGTTCTCGATAGAAATGTACGAATGGCTGCTGTCATAGGTCTCGTTGGCGCTGGTGGTATCGGTCAAGAATTAAAGGGACGCTATGATACTTTTGAGTATGGGCATGTTGGCACCATTCTTCTTGCAATTTTCCTCACTGTTTTAGCGCTGGACCAGATCTCTGCTCGATTACGTGCACGCCTTATTGGGTAGGTTAGATTTGAGTGCCATAAAAGACAAAAACTGGATCGTTGATCTTTCAATAAGGCTTCACCACCCTTCTATTGATAAAGCCTTGCAGCATCCTCAAACTTTGCACGAGATTCTTCATGACTTCGACGACGCATGCTTTGTTTCCAACACCAGTTATGATCGCACCTGAAATTCTGGATAATGCGCAAATTGCGCAAATAAAAACTGACATTTCGCGAATGGATTTTGCTTCAAATGCAAAATCATCTGCGCTTGCACATTCGAGTTTGGATATGGGGCCACTGAATCCAATACTTCAAAAAGCTCTTATTCCTGTACAGGATAAACTTGTTGCTTTTGGCCGAGAACTATTTGGCGAAGAGCTAAATTGGACGATTAAAGAAGCTTGGGTGAATATTCTTGAAACTGGCGGTCATCAGGCCATGCACTTGCATGCCAATAGTTTTATCTCTGGTGTTGTTTATCTTACAGATTCACATCCATCTGCGAATCTCATGTTTCAAAAGCCAGAGTCACACACCAGCTTTGTTTTCTCAAACTTTAATGCACGTTCCGAACTAAACCCTTTCACTGACGCACGATGGCAGGTGCCAGACATCAAAGCTGGCGATCTAATTCTTTTTCCTAGCTATATGATGCATGGCGTTGCCGGCAATGAAGGCGAGCAAAGGATCTCACTCGCCTTTAATGCAATACCCGATAAATTAGACTCTTGGGGTTATTCAATTCGATTTAACCCCGATTAACATCAGCCCTCAGTATCGTTTAAAATAAGAAAACCTATTCCTGCTGAGTTATTTCTTTTCAGCACTTATTGGTGCTGTCAGCGAGAGAGAAAGGCTTTTTCGTCCTCCGATTTGAGTATTGAGCACATCGAAAACCAATGACACTTGCTCACGCTCATCTCCCATACGAACTTGCAAAGGAATGGTTGAATTGCGCTCAACCCGGACAACATCACTTGCGTTCTGAAACGTCTCTTCTGAAGTATTCTTCAAAATGAAATTCACCGGACAATCATTCCTAACGTCAACACGCAGCACACTTGTCTTCACTCCAAATGTACTTGGCTCCAGAGAAAGGCATGCCTCCACCAATTTGCTCACATTGTCTTCTCGGCCAAGTAGATCATCATAATTCCAGGCGACGGTCTTTCCTTCGAAAAGTGCTTTTTTTAGAGCTTCTTCAGACCTTTCTTCTGCCAGCACTATCGTCATCGGCCGATGGCCGCCATGTCCAGCATTATGTGTCCAATCCACAAGTCCATGTATATCTGAAGTCCCAAGAACTGTTAGATTGTAATCCAATGCAATCTGAAGTGCATGCTCTGAATGTCCATCAAGTGTTCCATTTGCGACCTCAATACCATGCAGCAAACCTTTTGAAATCAAATCCTTGTGCATTTCAGTAATACGAGCAACGCCGTCAGGTGCCTGCGGAATCCAGTTTGGGTGGTTCCAAAATATAAATGCACCCTGCTCTTTTGCTGCTTCAAATGCATCCATATAATCTTTGACCAACAATGCATTTGCATCCTCAAGGAACACAGCATTCACATGCCCGGGAGGCATATTGCGTGACACTTCGGCACCACGGATGATCAACAAACCATTATATCCAGCACCTACAAGCGACTCCACAGCAACATCATATGATCTGTTGCGATCAGGGTTTGGAATATCGGCAGCCTTGGGCTGGTGCTCAAGGTGCTCTGTTATTGCCAATGCGTCCAATCCATCTCGATGGGCCTCCTCCACCCGAATAGAAGGCCACACTGCACCATCAGAGAAAACAGTGTGCGTATGAAGGTCAGCAGTGAGCAACACACCGCCATCTGCGGTATTTGGAAATGAAATTGCTCGCTCTTCGGAAATTGCTGGCATAGCAAGGCCAGCAAATACTACAGCAGCTGTAGAAGCTTGCTTGATATACATAATGTTTCCCCTTTGGATGATCGTATTTTCGGATTGATAAATGTTGTCTTCGTTAGATATCGCGCACTCGAATTTCAGTATCAGTTCCAACCTTCGATGCACTGTCACTCGGATTAGCAACGGTACGATAAGTTGACGTCCAATTTTGACTGTCAGCTACACATCGAAGATATCCGCGCTGTTCACCATTTACATAACTCACATGTGGGTTTGCACTTTGCGCCTGCGCCACAGATGGAGACCATGAACAAACAGAAGAGATGGATGTCGCTGCGAAGTTATGAGCAACCCTATCTGATTTCACATTTTCCGGATCTTTGTGGACGGTCATTGCACTTGCGCAATGCCAATCTCCACTCAAAACAATAGGATTAGACACATCATCGGCCATTGCATCAATGAGACGCTGCCGCTGTAGGGGATACCCATCCCACTGATCCATATTCCATGTCCGTGACGCAGGGTTTTCGGAATATCGGTAAGGCGCAAACCATGTTTGCTGGGCAATCACATTGTATTTTGCATCCGATTTTTTGAGCTGTTCAAGCAACCATTTCTCTTGCGCAATTCCCGTCATACTCAACGCAGGATTTTCTAATGCTTCACAAGGGAAATCTGCCGGAAAGCCCTGACCGCACACCTGATCAGAACGATATTGACGCGTATCCAATAAGTTTAAGCGCGCTGGGCCAAACTGATAAGCACCATACATTTGAAGATGCCCAGCCAATCCATTCAGAGTCGGCGGTTGCTCCAATGGCATATGTTCATAATAAGCTTGGAACGCGGCCAACTTACGGACCGAAAATTCTAGTGCAGTCTGTTTGTCAGGGTCTTGAGGCCTGCCTCCCGCCCAATTGTTATCAACTTCATGATCATCCATGGAGACGATCCAAGGCGCAGCGGCATGCGCCGCCTGCAAATGTGGATCACTGCGATATAGAGCATATCTATTCCGATAGTCATATAATGTTGTGATTTCATCGCTATTATGTTTACGAACAACTTCATATTCAATTTGAGTGCCCGCATTTGTTCGACGGCGCACACCAAGTTCACTCGTTCCGCCCTCATAAATGTAGTCCCCCAAATGAATGACACAATCAGGTGCCCACTCTGCAATGTCTCGGTAAGCTGCGTAATGTCCGGTTTCCCAAGCCTGACAATTGGCAATCGCAAACGTCGCTGATGTGGCCTTTGGATCAGTTGTCTTTGTTCTACCAATTGGGCTTTCATCTTCACCGAAATAGAATTGATACCAATACTCACGCCCAGGTTCTAATCCATTTTGTGTCACATGCACCGAATGCGCTTTTGCTTCAGACGTCATGACGACACCCTCCTGCACGGTCCGACGCATTGCTTCGTCAAGGCAAACTCGATAACGCACCATGACAGGGCCAACTGGCATACCGCCGCCATTTAGAGGGTCAGGTGCTAAACGCGTCCATAGAACGACGCTTGTGGCACGGGGGCTACCCGAGGCCACTCCCAAAGTGAAATGATAATGGCCACTGTGCGCGTTTGCACTTGCTGGCACCCAAAGTGTTGAACCTGCTGCAGCCAAAAAAAGACGCCGAGAAAACATGAGCTAACCCATCCATATACTTATGTAAGATTTTGATTGGTAAAGAAAAAGCTGCAAACCATATGAGGGTTTGCAGCTTTTAGACTGGCTAGAATGCGTACTCGTATTGGATCCAGAAGGATTGAGGCTTACCATTCCATCCATATTGACGGTAATACGCACTATCGTTTGGTCCGACTTCACCTCGAACAACGGCTCTATCTCTTGAGTATCCAGCACCACCAGAAGCTCGTTCGAAATAATCTTCATCCAGCAAGTTCACGCCGCGCACCAATATACGGTGTTGGTTTTCATCACCCCATTGGTATTGCATCGAGCCATTTAGAACAAAGTAGTCACCGAAATTCATGTCTTCAACAACACGATTGCCATTCTCATCGACCAGCCGTGCAAGTGAAGTACCTGCGTAAGCCCATTCAGGCCCTTGGAAACGCGGGTTTAATGAAAAAGTCCAATTTTCCGTTGGCGTATAACTAATCAATCCAGACAAGGACCATTCAGGACGTTCCGCAGATTGACGCGTCATGGAACTTCCTGCATCGCCAGGAACAACAAAGTCTAAATTTTCAGTCGTTCCATCAAGTCTAGCTAGGACGCCATATACTGGATTGTTTTCCAGAGATTCCATTTTTGTGAAAGTGATGTCTGCATTCCATTTGTCGAAATCAAACGCAACATCGACAGTTATACCTGAAATGTCTTGCTCATTCTTGGTGTTCACAGCCACAGATGCAGAATCTTCCAACCCTAAAGATACAGCTGTCGAACAGAATGAGTCTGGCGGAATGATATTGGCACGATTTCGTACAATCGCATCCGTACTATTGACCAAGCCAGTCTGAATTGGGGTCGCAAGATCATTTGCGTACTCAAGACAGACTGAACCAACAGACCGACTCGAGAACAAATTGTTGATTGTCGTATCAAAATATCCCAATTCGATATTCATAGTCCCGCCGAAAAGGTCGCGGTCGATACCTACACCTATGTTCAGCGCTTCAACCTCCTGTGGATCAAGCCCTGGATTTAAATTTGCATTTGAACCAAAAGCACCAATCTCATCGATTTTCGGCAAACTGTATGACGTTCCACCGCTTGCACGCGCATAAACACCAGCACCAAAGTCCTGACGCAGACCAAATTTGTAAACCGATTGGTCACTAAAGCTATCGTTGAAATCCTGACGCGCTGCAAATGATGTACTTAATCCAGCGAGCACAGGAAGAGATAAACGCAAATCACCATAAACACCCGTGCTAGAGAGTGTTGTATCCTTCACTCCAAACTGAGCATCAGAATTGTCTCTGTACGTTGTGTTTTGCACACCACCGACAATTTCTACATAATCATTAATTGTATATGTGGCACGGGCGTTAATTCCCATGTCTTCATATCCACTTGTACGCTGATCTGTTTCACCAAAACCTTTCGTCAGACCACCATCACCGAAATTAGCCGATGATTGGACCACATATCCAATCGGTGCACCAATCGGGAAAGGATTTTCTTGCGTCCCATAAGCTTGATTAAAGAATGGACTATTAGGGTCATTGTTTATGTAGAAGCTACTTCCCCCATTCAAGTTATCGTCACTGGCACTCCCAGCTGCACCATATGGGTTAGTCACACACCCAGCAGCAAGCCCAGGAATAGTCGCGGCAAACGCTTCGTATTCTGCGGCAGTTGAAAAGGATGTAATTCCTCCGGCACGCGCCTGCGCTTCAATGTCTGATGGCAAATCTGTCAAACGCGGAATCTGACATATTTGGGCATCAACTTCACTATTTTGCAAACGCGGGTCTTGGTAATGTCCTTCGACTTCTAACTTAAGCTTTTCATTGAAACTATGCTTAAAAGACGCATTATAAATCGGGAATTCCGTGTAGTTTGGCTGAAAAACAGTCGAGTTTGGAAATGAATCTCGAAAATCAATCGTGGCGTAACTTGCACCAGCGCGAAACTCTGTATCCTCAGCAATTTGCCAGAGATATTTCAAACCTAAGCTGTTGTAACTATAAGGGAACTCATGCTTTCCCCCAAGTGCAATCACGTTATCTGAATAAGCTTCTGTACTAAACAATTCATGCGCATCTGATTCATACGACCGCCCAGATACAAGGACACTATGCTTTCCGGCTTTATCCAATGGGAACGAAAAGTTGCCGTAAAGCTCACGTGTTTCAAAAGATCCGAAATAGAAACCCAATTCACCTTTTTTTGTGCCATCCGGTTCTTTGGTCTTTACACTTACGACACCCAATCCACCATTTGACCCAAAGTATAAACTGTTACCACCACGGTAAACTTCAACACCAGAAATCATCCGCGGATCTATTGCTGTTGCAGGCCACAAATCTTCAAGTGGAGAACTTCGGTCAAAATACGGCACACCATCAACCAAAAGCAGAGTGTCTCGGTCTGTGCCTCCATCGATCCGAACAGTGAACTCACCTTCATCCGGTGAGTATCCGATATTTGCACCACGGATAAGACCAGCTGCCAGCTCTCCAAAGTTAGTGAAACCACCTGTTTCAATTTCCAAATCACTGATGAGCTGAACTTGCGTCCCAAACTTCACCATATCCAATGCGATATCACTGACTTCAGTATCGATTAACTGGCCTTCAACACGAATTGTTTCTTGACGCCCACTATCGTCAGCATCATCTGCCAATGCATTAAGTGGCATAGCTGTCGTCGCCAACAATGCCCCCACCCCAAACGCAAAGCGTCTTTTAAATTTGTATGTGTTCGATTTCATAGCAATAGTCCCTCTGTTGCCCCTTTAAATCCAACGGCCCCAGCATCTCTCGACACTCAAATTCACTCAAAACACATGGCCGCAACTCCGCAATTACAGCGCTTACATGACGCTCCGATGTTCTTTTTGTAAAATTTATGTGAATATAGCTCAATTAAAAAATGCTTGTATGTTGAGTTTTACTCACTTAAATAGGCGGAAATATCAAAGGAGGGAATCAGATGACAAATGGAGGAGAACAGCACTTTGGAAGGGCCAATAAA
Source organism: Hirschia sp. (assembly GCF_058892565.1). NCBI lineage: Bacteria > Pseudomonadati > Pseudomonadota > Alphaproteobacteria > Hyphomonadales > Hyphomonadaceae > Hirschia > Hirschia sp. The sequence goes on from NZ_JBZXVU010000009.1 coordinate 43,014, forward strand.
CAAGCCATTCTTGAAGCCAAAGGTTATCTAGTCGATTGGGATGGTTGCTGTGCTATTGAGAACAGCATAGTACCGAGCGCAGAGAAATTCTTACGGTTTAATCACGCAAGAACAGCAATTGTTTCTAATAATTCTTCAAATACCATTGCAGAGTTTCAATACGTACTTCAAAAATCTGGCATATTTATGCGAAGCGAACAGATTATTTTAGCAGGCATTGAATCCATCAAACGAGCAGTTGAATTAGAATCTAAACGTACACTCGTCCTCGGGAGTTTGAGTATGCGCGCTGCTGCACGTGCACATGGATTAACCTTAGAAAATGAGGATGTCGACCTCGTGATACTCATGCGTGATACGCGCTTTAATTACCAACGGCTCGAACGTGCTGTAAATGCTATTTTAAACGGAGCGCGGTTAATAATCAGCAACCCTGACCTTACACATCCTGGGGTAGATGGTCGAGTAAAACCAGAAACCGGTGCTTTATTAGCTGCACTCGGGGCATGCATTGATTTATCCTCGGTGGAATTAGAAATTATTGGTAAGCCTTCTCAAATTATCTTCGACAAAGGGTGCAAATCAATAGACTTAGAGTCTAGTGAAGTCGTTATGTTTGGTGACAATCCGGTAACAGATATTGCAGGTGCCAAAGCATTTGGGATGCATTCAATCTTAGCCTCCCCTACACCTTCCATTTTCTTTCAAAATATACTCGATACGCTCAAAATCTTTTAATGGATAAGACTTCTGAAGTTTGCCGCAAAACTGTCGTAGCGCGCTCATAATCATCCAACGCAAGCGCTGCTATAAGAACATCAAGGATACAAAGTTGAGCAATACGACTTGTCATAGCCTCGGAACGAAATTTGGTTTCTCGAGCCATCGTGTAAAGTTTGACGTCAGCATAAGCCTGCAAAGGCGAGCTTGCGAAATTAGTTATAATAATTGTTTTTGCACCAGCATCTCTAGCTAGGCGCGTTGCTGCCAAAGTCTCATGTGTAGAGCCAGAATGTGATATAGTCAGAACTGCAACATTTGGCCCTGTTCGTGACGCACTGATTGCTTGAATGTGACTATCAACCACGACCTTAGCATCAAGTCCTATACGCAACATTCTATACTGCGCATCCTCTGCGATTGGAGCTGAAGATCCAATCCCATATATCTCTACACGGTCAGCGGATCTGATGACATCTACAGCCATAGAAATGGCATCTGGGTCTAAAATTGAAAGTGTTTCTCGTAATGCCTCGCTACCTGCGTGAAACATCTTCTGGCAAACAGTGGATGTATCATCACTTGGCTGCAGATCTTCATGAATAAATTGAACTGGTCTTACAACTTCTTGAGCCAAACTAAGTTTTAGCTGCTGAAATCCAGATAAACCTAATTGCCGACAAAGATTGATGACACTCCCTTCACTGGTGCCAGTCGCCTCAGCTAGTTCTGTCACAGACATTCCCACAACAGCATTGGCATGACCTAAAACATAATCTGCGATAGTAGAGGTACTTGGCCCCAATGAATCTTTACGAATACGGATACGACTGATCACATTACCTATGAAAGCATCACCTGCTTTACGCGCACCTCGTTTAGTATGTTCCGTAGACAAAAAATATCTCCTACTTCGAACTAAGATTATTAGAATCACAAAACCAAAAGACCAGTGAATGAAATTTACTCAAATTACAACTCAAAAAAATGAACCCTAACCAACTTCACTTGCAGTAATGTCTGAGGAAATTACTAATTGCTACGCCAGCATGCTTTTATGCCGTTAGGACGCCGGCCTGAATAAGTGGCAGTAATTTTCTCGTTGGTTAAATTCCTTTCCCGTCCAAAGACTAGATTAATCTTATCTAACGCTGCCTGTTTTTTCATTATTAAAAAGATAATTTTGACTAATGAAAATCACGACTTGTTGGGATCGCTCTAACATTACGGGGATGACGTGCAGCTTCAGATTTTAAAGCATAGACAGGCCAAGTTTTACCCTCACCTCCTTTAGATTGAACATACTGAGAGTCTTCAGTCAGAAATTCCAGATCAAGTGTGCGGTCTATGATTTCTTCGGCCAAAATATGCGTCACATTATCTGCAGTTTGCACACGCCCTTTTACTGCAATCAGATATGCCCCCATCACAATAGGACGAAAACGTTCCATCACTTTAGGCCACACAATAAGATTAGCCACACCTGTTTCATCTTCCAACGTCACAAATACAACTCCAGAAGCTGTTCCTGGGCGTTGACGGACAAGCACAACACCGCCAACCATCACACGCGACCCACTGCGCAATTCGTATATTTCCTTAGTTGTACGAATCCCCATTCTTGAATACCGCTCCCGCAGGAATGAAACTGGATGGGCCTTTAAAGATAATCGCGTTGCATGATAATCTTGGATCACATGCTCAGACATTGGCATTTCAGGAAGTTTGACTTCTGCCTCGCGGCCCTGTTCTTTCGTAGCAGAACACGCAAACAGCTCAGAAGGAGCCTCCTGTGTTTGCCCCCGAATAGCCCATAGAGCTTCACGCCTATCTAACCCCATAGTACGAAACGCATCCGCAGCTGCTAATCGCTCTAATGCCCCACGCGGCAACCCTGTCCGCTGGCGTAATATTTCAGGTGTATCATAACCATCTTGACGCCTATCCATAAGAGTTTGAATGTGTGTTTCGCTTAAACCTTCAATCTGTCTTAGCCCAAGACGCACTGCGAATGTCCCATCTTCCTTAGGCTCTAAAAGACTATCCCAATCAGAATAATTCACATCAGGCGGACGCACCTCTACATCATGCTCGCGCGCGTCTCGAACAAGTTGAGCTGGTGCATAAAACCCCATAGGTTGTGAATTTAAAATCGCAGCGCAAAACACCTCTGGATGATGGCATTTAAGCCATGAAGAAACATAGACAAGCAAAGCAAAACTCGCTGCATGGCTTTCGGGGAAACCATAATCTCCAAAGCCTTTAACTTGATTAAAACAAGCCTGCGCAAAATCTGGTTTATATCCACGATTGGTGAGGCCGTTTATAAATTTATCCTCATATAGTCCCATCGTGCCATTACGCCGAAACGTCGCCATAGCTTTACGCAAACCATTTGCTTCATCAGGTGTGAATTTGGCTGCATCAATTGCCACTTGCATGGCTTGTTCTTGAAACAGCGGCACACCCAATGTCCGCTTCAAAATATTCTCCAACTCATCCGGCGGACCATGCTCAGGCGCAGGAGATGGATAGCTAACAGTCTCAATGCGCTTCCTGCGTCGCAAATAAGGATGCACCATATCCCCCTGAATAGGACCAGGACGGACAATCGCAACCTCAATCACTAAATCATAGAAAACTCTTGGTCTTAGGCGCGGCAACATACTCATTTGCGCACGGCTTTCGACCTGAAACACACCGACACTATCTGCCTTACACAACATATCATAAACAGCTGGGTCATCTTGGGGTACTGTCGCTAGATTATACTCTAACCCCTTATAAAGCCGCAGCATATCAAAGCATTTTCGGATACAGCTTAGCATGCCCAGTGCTAGAATATCGACTTTCATAATGCCGAGCGCATCAATGTCGTCCTTATCCCATTCAATAAATGTGCGCTCATCCATAGCCGCATTACCAATGGGCACAGTCTCCACCAAAGGCCCCTGCGTCAGTACAAATCCCCCAACATGCTGAGATAAATGTCTAGGAAAGCCAATTAATTGCCGTGTGAAATGCAAAACACGCTGAATAGTTTCATTACGCGGATCAAGCCCACTCTCACCGGCCTGTTTATCAGAGATTGTTTTGCCGTATGCACCCCAGTTTGTTTTTGCAAGTGCTGTTGCCACGTCCTCGCTCAAGCCAAAAGCTTTGCAGACCTCGCGCACAGCAGAACGAGGCCGATAACTAATAACTGTCGCGGTAAGTGCAGCGCGATGGCGACCATAACGCTCATAAACATATTGGATAACTTCTTCACGGCGCTCGTGTTCGAAATCTACGTCAATATCAGGCGGCTCTTTACGTTCACGAGATAAGAAACGATCAAACAGCAAATCATTGACCTTAGGATCCACACTCGTAATTCCGAGGCAATAACATACAGCTGAATTAGCCGCAGATCCCCGTCCCTGACACAATATTTCCTGTTCACGTGCCCATTTCACAATGTCATGCACAGTCAAAAAATACTGCGCAACATGCAGCTCTCCGATAAGGCCAAGCTCGTAATTTAAAGATTTTTGGACCTTCTCAGGCACACCTTCTGGATAACGCCATTCAGCTCCCTTCCACGCTATATCAATCAAATGCTCTTGAGGCGTTTTCCCTCGCGGGACAGGCTCATCTGGATATTCATATCGCAACTCATCAAGGGAGAATTGACACGCTTCGACAATCTTCTGCGTATGCTCAATCGCCTCTTTAAAACCATGGAAAAGGCGCACCATTTCTGAGGGAGATTTGAGATGACGCTCAGCATTAGGCTCTAGTAAATACCCAGCGTCCTCAAGCGAAACATGCTCTCGAATACAAGTGAGAATATCCTGCAGCGGTCGCCTGCTTGAAACATGATAAAGCACATTATTTGTCGCAATAAGAGGCAAATTATACTTGGATGCCAAGGCAGCTATTTGCGCCAATCTTTCACGATTTTTACCGCCATATTGATGGATAAGCGCCATATAGATTTTTTTATCGGGAGATGGACTGCTCCCCTCTGAAGAGGAAGCAAATTTTTCCATCAATATTTGCAATTTTTCTTCAAAAACAGCATCTGGCTGCATTGGAGGAATAACAATAAAAACTTGTCCATCAGCATACGCAATCACATTCTCCAAGGAGATATGACACTCTCCTTTCGGTGCGCGCATTTTCCCATCTGATAATAAATGTGACAAACGCCCATAGGCAGCCCGGTCTGTTGGGTAACATAAAAGACTTATACCATCTGTGAGGTCCAGCCTCGCACCGATGAGCAAACGCACACCATGTTCTTTGGCTGCAACATGCGCCCGCACCACACCCGCCAACGTATTGCGATCTGCGATACCAATCGCCGATAATCCTAAATTTTTGGCCTGTGCAACAAATTCTTCAGCATGACTGGCACCCCGCAAGAAAGAAAAATTCGTCGTGACAGCCAATTCGGCATATTGCGGAGTCACGCAAATACTCCATGCATATACCATTGCGGTGGTCCCCCGCGATTATCATCGTAAAGACCATGACGATAAATCCAGTAGCGACACCCCTCTTCATCTTCAATGCGGTAATAGTCGCGCGCCCGTGCACCTTTTTCTGAAAGCTTCCACCATTCCGGCGCAATGCGCTCTGGTCCATCCGCCCGCACAATCTTACGCATGACTCGCCGCCATATAAGACGTGCAGGTGGCCCATCTGGAACTTCAGCCATAACTTCAACATGCTCGGGCATTTCAAACATGCGTAAGGGTCTAGGTCCCATTGCGCGAGATAAGCTCCTTGCTTCCATCAAATGCGTTGCAAATTGTGAGAAGCTTTCAGATCGCTCTGGCACATGACTTTCATGGAATATTGGCATTTGCACAGCTTTTTCGCCTAAGCGGACAGCAAGCCTATCTGCCAGACGTATAAAAGCCTCTTCATCAAATCCCCCGACCATGTCAGCCGCTAGAGGCTTCGCATCATGATCCAGACCTTCAATACGTGCTGCTGACAACATAAAAAGATCAATTCCAAAGCCCGGATTGATCGTTTCAACATGTTCTTTCAACAATCGCCTAATATGATTTGTATCACGCACAGCACTCGCCGATGATGCGCTGATATGTGAACATTTACCATCAACACCAAAGGCATAAAGGCAAAAATCGCGAGCGCCCACACCATGCATATCGAGCTTATGACAAAGTTGAGATAAAAGGTGGTCTAGCGCGTATTCCACACCGTCTTGCGCGGCCACAGGTTCTGGGCATGACATCCGCATAGCCCATTCAGGTTCAGCTATAACAGGTTTGATCGGCTCATGACGTATCCCCAACGCTTGATCGAGCCTTAATACCACAGCATCAGCTGCTTCACGTGATGCAAACCGCCGCGTCAGCGCTTTTCGGTCTAACCCATAAAGCTGATCTATGCGAGTGAGCCCGAATTTTCGCAAAAGCTGAACTGTCTTATCTGACAACCGCAAAGCTTTTACCGAAAGGTCTGCTAAATCTTGTTTTTCATGACCCAATTGAGAAACAAACACATCACCAATATTTATACGATATCGCGCAAGTGCATTCGCCGCCCCAAGTGTACCCGCTATTGCAATTTGAGATGTATAACCATTTGTCTGTAAACACGCCCTGATCCGCTCCATAAGTTTAGCTTCTCCACCAAACAAATGATCAAGTCCGGTTATTTCCATAACGATCGCATCATTTCCATCAGTACTAACACGTGGAGAAAAACGTACCATCCAATCAGCCAGTTTTTGCAGTGCATTTCTATCAGCTACTCTATCAATCTCCTCAAACACCAGATCAGGCGTACGTGCACGTGCATCTGTAAACGCTAAGCCAGAATATATATTTCGGCTTTGCGCCGCTTCATTAGCTGCAACAACTTCAATGCCATGCCGGCCTTTTTCGACCAAAACAAAAGGAATACGTTTAACCGTTTTGCCTGATTTTTTCGGTTTGTCCTTTAACTGACGAGATTTCTTGCGGCGCAACCGATCCAGTGGCCACATAGGGAGCCACACGTAAAGATAGCGCTTCATCATTATACTCCAAATTAAATGCTTCCCCCGCCCGTGACGGTGCTGATCGACATCTCTCCAAGACAACTCTCCAACACGGTGAACCTAGGGCTTTGGCATCATAAGAATTAAAGGCGGAGGGCTGTGAATTAATGCGCCAACGTGCATCACATGCGCTAATCCCCTCACGTGTGTGAGGCATAAGCAAAACAACAGGAACACCATAGCGTTCACTTGCCAGTTTCAATCGACGCGTTGCAGTAAAGTCAGCTTCTTCAACTTCACCAATCACAAGGTCTAAAGCGCTAGATTTTAATCCCTCTTCAATCGCCCATAATGCATCTATAGGTTTAGAAACAACAACATGCATCCAATGTGATTTCTTATTGTTGAATTGCTCCACACCGCTTGGTAAGGCTCGGCCATGCTCTTGAACAAACTTATATTGTTTCACCCAGAGTATTGCACTTTTAGGCTCTATATTTGCCAACACAAACCCAGTCAGCGCACTCATGTCTCCATAGTTTTTTTCCGCGCACTCATGCAGACCTTTTTGCCCCAACCCAAATGGGAAAACAGCTTCTTCCTCTGCCTTTAGAGGTAGCACTTTGGATGACTCAGAACGGTCAGGTATAAAAGCTAAAACATTCATATGTTCTACTTTTGTTCTAACCTCGATAAAGAGTCAAGCTATCAATAAATAGAAGATTTAAATTAGTTATCCCTATGCCTCATCAATGCTCAGCTTCCCTTAGATCCTCATTTGCCGGCACAGCGACCACCTAGATCGACAAAATTTTCAAAAACCTTGTTAACTTCGTTATCAACACAGCTCAACAAACACAGAAACACACGAGCTGCATTGAAGTTTTCACACAAAACCATGAGACACTATCAACACTCAAGACACATTATGGCTTAAGCTCTAGTCAAACACTTCCCTTGGAAGAAGCTCTGAAGGCATATTTTGGAAACAAACTGGGCGTAAGAAACGACGAATCGACATTGTTCCCACAGAAGTAGCCCCAAAGTTAGTGGAGGCCGGATAAGGCCCCCCATGCACCATAGAGTCGCAAACTTCTACACCTGTTGGAAATCCATTCACTAAAATACGGCCGGCCTTGCGTTCGAGAATGGGCATCAGTGCCTTTGCAAGCAAGGCATCCTCCTCACCAAGATGTAGCGTACACGTGAGTTGCCCGACTAAATTTCTAGCGATATCAATAAGTTCGCCTTCATCTTGGACGCGTACAATAATACCACAAGGGCCAAACACTTCATCATGTATTTCCGGTTCAGCCTGCCAGTATCTACCCGTTGTCGTAAAAAGCTGCGCTCCAACCTTACGAGACGAATTGCCCGTTTGAAGCTTAACTTCGACCCCCTCGAAAGAAGACACTTTCTGACATGCCGCATCATAAGCCTTGGCCATGCCTTCCGTTAGCATATTTTGAGAGCTAAAATCCTCCATGACAATCAGAGCTGCGTCGATGAATTCATCAAGCTCCGGCGTATCGAGTGCAAAAACAACACCCGGGTTTGTACAAAATTGACCAACACCCATTGTAACAGAATTAGCCCAAGCGGAACCAAGCTCACCTGCTTGTAGCACATTGGCATTTGGAAGGACAAAGACAGGGTTTACCGCCCCTAACTCTCCGAAAAATGGGATAGGATTGGGCCGAGCAGCACATAAATCATACAAAGCACGCCCCCCGCGAAGCGAACCGGTAAACCCGACAGCACTGACTAACGGATGTTTGACCAAGCTAGTGCCTAATTCCCGATTGTCTCCTTGCAAGAGAGAAAACACCCCTGTGGGTAGCCCACATATCTCAATCGCTGTCGCTATGGCCTCCGCCACCATTTCGCTTGTGCCCGGGTGAGCAGAATGTCCTTTTACAACCACCGGACAACCTGCAGCAAGAGCAGATGCAGTATCTCCGCCTGCCACTGAAAACGCTAATGGAAAATTCGAAGCACCAAATACGGCAACAGGGCCCACAGGTCTTTGAACCAATTTCAAATCAGGGCGAGGTAAAGGGCTTCTTTCAGGCAATGCAGGATCATGCCGCCTATCTAGATAATGTCCGTCGCGAATTGTTTCTGCAAATAGTTCTAATTGTCCGGTCGTACGAGCACACTCACCAATCAATCGTGCTTCAGGTAATCCTGTCTCATCCATCGCAATTGCGACAATGTCGGCTATTCGAGCTTTAATCTGTGTCGATATTTCAATCAAAAAAAGTGCGCGATCTTCGCGCGTCGAATGAGCAAATTTCTCAAATGCTTTTTCAGCAGCTTGAACGGCTTGATCTACCTCTATTGCTGAACCAATGGAAAACGAATTCGCCTTCCCTGTCAAAGAATGGGACACAAAGGTATCTGAAGACGCAACCCATTGACCATCAATATAGTGTTTACCGCAAATCATTCAAAACTCCTTGATTCAAAAAAATAAGGGCAGGCTGAACGATTGGAAGCCTACCCTTAGTTAACGTGGAAGTTTTAGAACTGCATACGCGCACCGACAAAGAACTGACGTCCTGTGTGGTTATATTCACGAACCAGATCTTGGCTTCCGTCACCCGTTACAAACAATCGCTCGTCTTCGTCAGTCAAATTAATGGCTTCAAAAGTTAAGGTGACGAAATCGTTGATATTCCAGAAGGCAGAGGCATCGATGTTAACTGATCCATCTGTAGCTTCTTCGGCACTCCCGTTTCGACCAGGAACAGTCGTGTTATATTCTGAACGACCATTTGCTGAGAGACGTCCCCCATAAACCTCTGTCTCATAATAGACAGTCGCATTCCATGAGTGCTCAGATAGTCCAATCAAAGGTGCAGTAAGTGCTGATGCCCCCTGACCATATTCAGATTCAGATTTAACATACGTATAGTTCGCCTGAACACCTAAATTTGACAGCGCGCCGGGCATGAAAGTGAATGGTTGCTGATAGGCCAATTCAAATCCGGTCAACTCGGACCCATCATTATTGAGCGGCCGAGAAATAATGTAATCATCATTTATTGGGTTAACCCATGTGGCAGCATCATACTCAACATCTGTCAAAATGAGATCCGCAAAAATAGCATCGACACGACCGGATTCGGAGAATGTTGCTACAAAACCATCAATATCTTTGTAGAATAATGTAGCAGCCAAAACAGATTCCGGAGCAAAATACCACTCCACTCCAATATCAATCTGATTTGACAGAATCGGATCCAAGAATGGGTTACCACCACTCAATGTTCCATTCACACCTGAATATGTGGATGTAGGTGATAGCGCGCCTAATCCGGGACGGCTCATAGTACGCCCCATATTTAAGCGCATTTGAACGTCATCGGATAACTCCCAAGCGAAATTGGTAGACGGCAGAACAGTTGTGAAGCTGTTTGTAACGCTTACAGCGACGTCCCCCTCACCCGTTGGAACTGAACCTGCGGAAGTAATTTCAGTCTCAACAACCCGCACCCCAGCATTAGACCTTAGCGGACGACCAAGAAGTTCAGCCTCAGCGCTAAACTCAACATAAGCGCCTTGAGTTTTTTCTTGGATATTGAACGTTCCACCATCCACAGCATCAGGCACCCAAGGGCCCAACTGATATGCGGCAATTGTTGCATCATAGTCAGCCACGACAAAATTACCTGGGATCCCCCCTGAAGCAATGCCTTCTCCAAAGTTTGAAACGGGCAGCAGAGTTGTCAATCCGTCAAGCGAAGTCGGTTCAGTTCGCTCGACCACGTTCGATGTCAACGTATCAATTTCACGATCATTGAAGATAACACCCGCTTTAAGATTAGATGCACCAATCTCCCAGGTAAAATCCAATCCCGCCGTCACATTTTTACGTTTCACATCATTTGCACGAATAGTCGGACCCGTGAATCCAAAATTACTCGGATCGGTAACATCAAACCCATATGTTAGAGATGGGAAATTCTCATCGCCAGTAAAGTTAAAACCCATCGTCGTGCCTTCAATGGCAGTTAGATTGAAGCGATATTGTTCAACACGAAAATCAGATTCAGACGCACCAAGAATAAAATGTATAGACTTGCTGTCATCTAGGTCGATATCACCATTAAAAGCGAGCTGATCAAACTTCGTTGTTGATTCCGTCAATCGGTTTTCTACACGAAGCACTACATTGTCGAATGTACCGGAAGTTAGGGACTTACCATCTTCCGAAATACTTACCTCAAGAGGCGTTATAGAATCAAACAAGTTACGGAATTGGCCCATAAGATTGTATGCATCGCGATAGTTCTCAAGTTCTGAATGAACCACATCAAGCACAAAATCCATATTTGCAGTTGGACGATATTGTAGCGCAACTGCCCCACCAATACGCTCTTGGTCATTTCCAAAATAATCCAGACGCGGCAGGCGGGGTGCCATTACATCATCAAGCGTGCGCCCCTCCGCAATAGTACCATTTACAACGGTTGCAGATGTATCTGCCCATGTGCGCCCATTGTTAGACGGACTCTGCCAACGAACAGAACCAAACCCTTCCTGACGTACTGTTCGCTGCGTGTAAGCAAGTGAACCGATGATACCAAAAGTATCACCAAAAGTATTTGATATTAAAACTGAACCACGCGGATCCATTTCTTCGGTTAGATCATTATAACCCATTTTCACACCACCCGAGACGTTGAAACCCGGCTTGTCGAAAGGCCTTGGTGTGTAAAGGTCGACCGTCCCAGCAATTCCACCTTCTTCTGTGGAAGCTTTTGAAGATTTTTGAATATCTATCCTGTTAAAAAGCTCAGAAGAAAAAACGTTAAAATCAAACGCGCGACTACCATTCAAGCCACCCGATGAATCCAAACCATCAGAGGAAGCCGGAACCTCCATGCCATTTAGCGTCGTGCGCGTGAACTGAGGTCCCAAGCCACGTAAAGTTACCTGACGCCCTTCACCACCTTCACGTGAAATAGCGACGCCCGGCACACGTTGGATTGACTCAGCCAGATTGAGATCTGGCATTTTCCCCATATCCTCAGCGACAATGCTCTCAGTTGAATTGACGGCATTTCGTTTTAGATCTAGCGATTCTTCTAGGCTTTTACGAAAGCCTGTTACGACAATTGTCTCCAATTGCTTTGGAGCATCTTCTTCAGCGGCAACATCGACATTTTGTGCATTCGCCACAGGCAATGAAGTTGATACTAATGCCAACGTTAAGCCTGCACATGACACACTGGAAAGCCATGTTGGTTTAAGCGACCCTCTTTGTTGTATATCCCTAGACATTTTTATTTCCTCCCATAGTTATTTGATTCAAAATAAACACTGACAGCAAAAGAAAAACAGCTAAAACACTATGGATCCATTCAATTTCAGCATTGAACTATCAAACGAAACCACTGCCTGATTAATACAATAATTGAATGAATTGATAACATATTGGCGTTAGACGACATACAATTTTCAAAGCTAAAGTCCTTATTATGATTAGAAATTTCATTTAAGGATTGACGATGCACAATGCTTCTCCGCGTGAAATGGCGCGCGTATTAGGATCTGGCCTACTCTCATTTCCCGTTACTCACTTTGATGAGGCTGGGCATTTCAATAGTACCGCCTATAAAGAACACTGCGAATATATGCTATCACATGAACTCTCCGGAGTTTTTGCTGCCGGTGGAACGGGAGAGTTTTTCTCCTTAAGGCCGGAAGAGGTCGACAAGATCGTTCGCGCAACCGTCGATGTCGTTCGCGGAAAAACACCTGTTATCGCTGGTTGTGGTTACGGAACAGCGATCGCGACAGACTTGGCACAAAATGCTGAAAAGGCAGGCGCTGACGGTATCTTGCTTTTACCACCCTATCTCATGTTTGCAGGTCAACAAGGTCTCTATGATCACATAGAAGCTGTCTGCCGCTCTACAAAATTAGGTGTCATAGTTTACAATCGCGATAACGGGATCATCGACGAAGTTACGCTTGATAAACTCTGCGATCGCAACCCCAATCTTATCGGCTTTAAAGATGGCGTTGGAGACATAGAACTTATGATGCGTATCTATGCGCGCATGGGAGATAGATTGACATATATTGGCGGCCTCCCAACAGCCGAAACTTTTGCCCCAGCATACCTAGAAATGGGTGTGACGACTTATTCGTCAGCGATTTTCAACTTTGTGCCAAGTTTCGCAACGAAGTTCTACAAAGCTGTTCGCGCTAAAGATCATGACACCATTATGGAAGGACTTAAAACTTTCGTTCTACCTTATATAGCACTGCGCAATGAAGGCAAAGGCTACGCTGTATCGATTGTTAAGGCCGGAATGAAAGCTATAGGTCGCCCCGCCGGCCCAGTACGCAGCCCCCTCACCGACCTAAATGAAGATCAAATACAACGCCTAAAACTTCTCATTGACAAAGTTTCCTAATCTCACAACTGTCTGAATATGCAGTTTGAAGCCGGTTTTTCTCGTTAGAAACAACCGGCACTAAGGACAGTTCTATGTTTGAATTCAGTCAACTAAGATGTTTTGTTGCAGTCGCCGAGGAAATGCATTTTGGACGAGGTGCAGAACGCCTCAACATGACGCAACCACCTGTCAGCAGACAGGTGCAAGTGTTAGAACGAGTTCTAGGAACACCTCTTTTTGATAGAACTAGCCGTTCTGTAAAGCTGACTCCTGCAGGGAAACGCTTTTTGGTTGAAGCCAAACACATTCTTAGAATTTCACAGGATGCCGCCGCAATAGCCAAACGTGTTGCTTCAGGTGAAGTTGGCAATTTGGCCATTAGTTTCACCGCAGCTTCAGGATACAGCTATCTCCCTCACCTTATAGATGTTTGCTGCTCGAAACTTCCAAGCACCCAACTTATCTTGAGAGAAATGATTACAAGCGACCAGATACAAGCTCTTGAATCTGGACAGGTCGATATAGGATTATTAAGAGGTCGCTTCAATTTAAAAGGGTATGAAAAGCGCCGCATACTTCGAGAAAAACTTATTGCAGCCATTCCCGCTAGCGACCCTAAAGCAAGCAAAGAGACATTGACGCTTCAGGACTTTCACGCTTCTAATTTCATCATGTATACTCCACAACGCGCTGGGTATTTTCATGACATGTTGAACAAACACTTTGAACGCGCGAATGTAGAACCAATATTTACCCAATACATGAGTCAGATACACACAATGCTATCTCTCGTACATGCAAATCTAGGAGCGGCTATTGTGCCAGAGGCAGCGAGTGTGTTGAAATTTTCGAACGTGGAATACCGGCCACTGGAACTGCCTTCCCACTATCCAGTTGAGCTACATATTGTTTGGAAAAAAAATAACGATAACCCCTGCATTCCTTCACTCCTCAAACACATAGAAGAGCAATAGGTCTGGTTTATCTATCCCACGGAAACAATAGTGTTGGACTATTCTTATATCTCGACATCTGCATCTGAATTGTGATGCTAGAATGCGCTGGTACTTTAAGTCTAAGATACGACTGATCAACCTTCTTGGATTCTCCATTCACCGTGATCGAGTTGATTTGGTGCTCACCATAGCCACCACCTTGAATGACAATGTCTCGATCAAAAACCATTCCTGTGTTCACAATGATAAGCGCCGTCATATCATCAGTCATTTCTGTAACTAGTGCAGCCATATCTTCAGGCAGTCCAGCACGTTTACGCTCTGGGTCGAAATGGCGAACGCGAGCATAAAGTGGAGACCCACCTATATAAGCCGAGGATTTAGACCATGCTGGACGACCAATATGAATTGCCCCCATCGTCTGGTGCATCAGCGCAGTTATAGTAGCTGGATTAGATTTTAAGACGCCATCGGCAAGACGAGTATCGGGTGTTGAAGTATCCTCATGAATGCTATCAACGCACCTGACAACTTGACTAATGTCTTGTCGCAATGCTTGGACCGGCCACGCCTCATTTCGTCCTTCAAGAAAGGCAATCCATGGATGATCCGGTGCAAGTTTACGGTCGCTTTTTTTCATGGAAAACCACCAGATATCTAAGCGGTTGGACTCATTCAAGCCATCTTTCCACCCATACCACCCGTCATCGCCATATTGTGTCGGTGTTTGCAATATACCGTTTTGAGTACGCTTTTGCGCATTGATTTCGTCTAGCAATCGCCGCCATGTCTGAAGATATTTATCTTCGCCCGTCAAAAGGTAGGCATTAAAAAATCCGACTATCGTCCGCAAAACTCGATTTCGGTTAACGCGTTCACCTGTTGTTGTGTCAATCGGGCTGAATCCCCAACCATATGTTCCCCCATACCATTTACCATTGGCAGCCGATCCGATCTCACCATCGAGTCCAATGTTTGATGGCAAAATACCATCATTTTTTTCAGCACGCTCAGCCCAGGCATCTACATATTCCAAGAGCCATTTTTTATACTTCGGCTCTTGCGTTAACATAAAAGCGTTCAGAGCCAATGTTGTTGATAAAAGGTTCAGCGGATGATCGCCAACAACTTCTGTGTACTCCCGATAATGATCTAATGTTTCTTCATATGTGGTTTCCCCATGCTCCATGAAAAAACGATCACCAACTTCAAAACGTTCACCCGCCCAGTCCAACGCCGTCGCATCGCGCAACATCGGGCCTCTACTTCCATTCATCATACTCTTGATGATTTTATGTTTTGGGTCCCAATTCTGAGCAGCTTCATCTTCGCCCATATACAGGCCAGCAAACCGCCGAATACGCTTGGTATTTGCCTGATTATAAGGATCAGATGCTGGCATCACATTGAAAACAGTAAGCTCTTCAGCAAGATGTTGCCAATCAAATTGAACGTTAAATTCCCTATACAACATACCATCGCGCGCAATCTCGATTTGAGATGTCTTTGCTTGGGTAAACTGCCGCAAATGCCCCTCCCAACCATGGGTATAGAGATCTTTCACAACCTCCTTTCCACCAAGTGCATGAAGTTGGGGCCAGTTATTCAGGTTCTCAATAGCGTCATCAGGACCATCATTGGCACCCCATCGCTCATAACAGAGAAAATACCCTCGTTCGTCAAAATACTTATTGTAGAAAAGTACGCAAGCATCAGACATTTCATCTAATAGTTGGCGTTGTAACAAAGCCCATTCTGGAACTTTGCGTTCACCATCAACAGGCATTGCGGGCATTGCCGTAGCCTTCATTATTCCTTGCAACGGCAAACAAGAAACACCAGATAGGAATAGACGTCGCGACAATTGAGACATGTTAAGACCTTTAACCTGCTTCTTGAACTTGAGGAGGAGTTTTGGGGAGAAGTGTTAGTCTTTCAATTTTCTGGACGATCACCAAATAAGCAATCATCACAAGAACACTATGAACACCTACAAAGATCAGTGCATTATCAAAATTCCCTGAATTGCCTACCAGAAACCCGATGACTATCGGTGTCACGATGCCAGCAGTATTTCCACATGTATTGAAAATGCCTCCTGTAACACCCACAAACTCTTTTGGTGATGTGTCAGAGATTATCGCCCATCCTAATGAGCCCATCCCTTTTCCGAAAAAAGCAAGCGCCATAAATGCAATGATCATCCATTCTGCATCTACAACAGTGCAGGCCATTATAGAACACGCCATGGCCATACCTATTAGAAGCGGTGTTTTGCGAGCAATAGTTGCCGAGCCAGTTTTTCTCAATAAAGCATCAGATATAACACCACCTAATACCCCACCAGCAAAACCACACAATGCAGGAATCGCAGTAGCAAAACCGGCTTTAAGAATGTCCATCCCCCGTTCTTGAACTAGATAAATTGGAAACCAAGTCACAAAAAAATAAGTCAGGACGTTTATACCATATTGACCGATAAATATCCCAACAAGCATACGGCTACCCAACACTTGGCGCACATTGTGCCAATTAAAATCCGCACTTTTTGATCCAGCAGATGAATCTAAGCCAGTAATGCCGCCGCCATCTTCGATATAGTTCACCTCTGCTTCATTCACCCAGTTATGCTCAACAGGACTTCGAATAAATTTCCAGAATACAAAAGCCGCAACCAATCCCAATCCACCCATAACAAAGAAAACGCTACTCCACCCAAAAGAATGCACCAGCCACGCCATAAAAGGAGCAAAAACGACTAAAGAAAAATACTGCGCCGAATTAAATATAGCCGATGCGGTTCCACGCTCAGAATTAGGGAACCAATTTGATACGACACGCGCATTCCCTGGGAAGGACGGTGCCTCACACAGTCCAACCAACATTCTCAGCGCAAACAAAATCGCAAATGCTGTCCCGCCGACAAAAAATCCTACAAACCCTTGAAAGAAAGTGAATAGCGACCACATCGCGATCGCAATTGTATAGACTAACCGCGTCCCAAATTTATCCAGCAGCGCACCACCTGGAATCTGCGCAGCGACATAAGCCCAAGCAAAAGCAGACAATATAAAACCAAGTTGAACCGAATTCAGTCCCAAATCACTTGATGCGGCATCTCCTGCTATGGCAAAACTTGCTCTATCTGCGTAATTTATTGTGGTAATTATAAAGATTAACGCAATAATCAGAAACCTAACTCTTGTAGGTTTTAAATCGGCTTTTATCACCTGAACTCCATCTCCTCCGCGATTTCCTCTGAAAGACTAGCATTGACTAGACTAGGGAAAATTATACTTTTCCAGTGAGATTACGCGCAAAGATCATGTGCCGTCAAAGGTCAGAATACTATTGATCAATACAATATCGGTATCAATCAAATTCATAAGGCGGAAACGTCTGCAACATGGTTTTGGTGGAATATTTTTGCTTTACAAATTCAGGCGAAGCGATCCTCTCAGAAGAAGGAATTCACTCCATTAGTTTAGATTGATGGAAATCATCCACTTCACAAATTTCAATCCTCACCACTTTATTTGACAATTTTACACTGTCCTTAAAAACTTTGAAACCAGCCTGCTCATTGAGTTTATGAATTTTAAAATTCGCAACATCGGGTTCAACAATTACTCTCTTAGCTCCCCGATATTGGAAGAGAAAATTCAAGAGAACTTTGAAAACACATTGCGTGAATTTGGGAATATATTTCTTTGCAGGTGCAACCAAAATATGCATTCCAAAATCACCCGGTTTGCATAGATAATGTTCCGCTATTTCTTCGCAAGCTGGATCATAAATTTCTGTCAGAAACATAGGGCTGTTATCTAGATACCCTAAATAAACTTTGGTTCCAATCGGTGCCATTATCGTTTTGTATTCAGATTTAACTTTCTCCAAAGTGGAATTGTTCAGCATCCAAAATTTGGCATATTCCATATTCACCCATGGATGAATTATCTCTGCGTCTTCTTCATTGTTGTACTCAACAAGGGAAAATATTCCAATTTCAGCGATTTCTATTTGATATTCAGAAAAAGAAGCCATTTTGCGTTATATTTCTTCCGCTTTGCGTACTAAAATCGACAAATTTAGAAGCTTGCCCACACCAAAATAAGTGCAATTTTAGACTTCCATCTATACACAGGCCATGGCCCGGATCAAAAGCTTCTAGATACTCCGATAACAAGGTTGTCGAAATGCGTATTCAGTCCCATATCACTTGAAAACTGATATTGCTCTCCCAATTCGAACTGTCTTAAATATCCCAGATGCGCCGACATATCAGACGATGCGCGGTATATAATACGTGCCGCAAACTCCCCGTCAGTCATACCACTCACCTCTTCTTCATCGTCTTGCAGCGCAATATTGTATTCAAGTGCAGTTTGCAAATTCCAACGGGGGGATAGCTCTATTTCGTTTGAAATTATCCAACGACTAAACGACTTCTTCTCCTTGGATAGAAAATACATAGCGTCCAAACTAAAATTGAACGGCAGTGAAAAGTGTCCTCCTCCAAACGCGTATTCGATTATTTCGCCATCAACATAATCGAGCCTCACCCCCATAGAAATTTGTTGTTCGGGAGAGATAATTGAACGCAACTGCATCTTGCTTTCAACGTTATTGATACGTTCCAAGGCATCCACTTCCCCTTCCGCACTTGCGCTCCAAACGGCTTTGCCTGACTCATATTCGACGAGCCCCTCGATAAACATCAAATTAGCATCATCAGCTAAACGTATTTCACTAAATACTGACGCTTCAATGGGAGTATTCGAGAGATGATCTTCATTTGCCCATGCAGGTTCCACCCATCGGCCCACAGCAATTAATACACCCGTATTAAAAAGTCTCATTTCAGATTCCACCGACACCATCAATTAGAAAGGTTGCTCATGAGCCTGATGAGAGTTCGGAACATTTTAAAGCTGATTTGAATGACGAGTGCGTTGCCCTATTAACACCACCCTCATTCGAATTTGCATCTTTGTTGTGTTGCTTCATTGTAAGTAAATTCACACAGGACAGGCAAATGCTTGTCGCCCCCTTTGCAATGGAGTCACGATGACATGTCAAATTTAAAAAAAGCGAGCTACTTTAGCGCTTGCCTTTCAAGTCTTGGATTGTGCATGGCATGTGGGGTTGGACAAATTGCGTCGGCAGAACCAACACAACAGACTAACCAATCACGTTCACAAGCCGAACTTCCGACGCTCATCAATGATGGCTTTGAAGATGCGTCTCGGCTGGAGTTTGATTGGCCCATGCTTAATATTGGTACCGGCCAATATGAAGACGGACCAACGGGTCTAACGGTTTTAAAATTTGGAAAAAAGGTCCATGCTGCTGTAGATGCGCGCGGTGGTGGCCCGGGTACAATCAACTCTGAATTCTTAAATATTGGCTACTTACACCCTGAACTAGATGCCATCGTGCTTGCCGGTGGGTCATGGTATGGTTTGGAAGCAGCCACAGGTGTGATGACTGCCCTACTAGACGACGGTGAAACAAGTGGACATTGGGAAAATATAGGGTTTGCAACAGGGTCAATCATTTATGACCTTGGTGGGCGCAGACTTAATGAAATCTACCCCGACAAACGCCTCGCTCAAGAAGCTTATCGCGCTGCCGAATCTGGCATTTTCCCAAGAGGCGCATACGGAGCAGGCAGATCCGCTGTAAATGGTGGTATTTTCGGCTGCAACGCCAAATCAGGACAAGGTGCAGCCTTTAGACAAATTGGTGATGTAAAAATCGCAGTATTCACAGTTGTAAATGCTCTGGGTGTTGTTACGGACCGCGACGGAAATGTTGCCAATTGCTTCAAAGGACAAGATTGGCCCAAAGACCTTAAAGCAACGGATCTAATGCGCGGCGCACCTGATAGTTTGCGCCCAGACTGGAAAGCAACAGAATCCGAACCAGTTGAAAAAAAGAACACAACAGTCAGCGTGGTCGTCACCAACGTATCCCTTTCTCATGCAGAGCTTAAGAGACTTGCTGCTCAAGTGCACACATCTATGGGCCGAGCAATCCAACCATTTGCAACAGAATTTGACGGTGATGTGCTTTACGCCGTTTCTACAGCCGAAATAGATGAAAGTATCGGTGCATCCATACCAAGTATGGAACTTGGCATCGTTGCATCAGAACTTATGTGGGACGCAATCCTCTCAACAACACCGCACGATCAACCCACACATGTTGCGCCGAATGAGAACGTTAAACTTAGCAAAAAAGCACTCAGTAAATTCGTTGGCACATATAACTTCAGCAATATTGCAGACCTTACAATAAAACTAGACGGTGACACCTTAATTGCCTCCGCAACAGGTGAACGCGATGTATTCGCGGTTAAAAAAGATCACCCTCTAAAATTGCTGCCTGTATCGAAAACTCAGTTCACAATACCAGCAGGAAGATATCCATTCAGTATAGAATTTAATGATGATCAAATAGTTTTAAACTCGGGACGCTGGGAACAAGTCGGCTCACGAATCTCAAAGTAAAAAAAGCATAAAATTTAGGGAGTATAGTATGCCAAGTGTTCCAGAATTCGATTGGACTGATCCGCTTTCACTTAACGGACAATTCACAGAAGATGAAAAAATGATCCGTGACACTGCTCATAAATATGCGCAGGATAAATTGCTTCCCGGTATTGTTGAAGCAAATAGAGAAGGTAAATTTGATCGGCACATCATGTCTGAAATGGGCGCATTGGGCTTATTGGGAGCCACCATACCTTCAGAATATGGCGGTGCCGAAGCCAGCCATGTTGCATACGGATTAATTGCACACGAAGTTGAAGCGGTAGATTCTGGATATCGTTCTGCACTCAGCGTTCAATCTTCTCTCGTTATACACCCTATTTATACCTATGGATCAGAAGCACAAAGGCAGAAATGGTTACCAGGATTGATATCAGGTGACCTTGTCGGTTGTTTTGGATTGACTGAACCAAATCATGGATCAGACCCAAATTCCATGGAGACACGTGCCAAAAAGGTCGATGGTGGATACGAACTAAATGGCACAAAGATGTGGATCACCAACAGCCCCATCGCTGATGTATTTGTAGTCTGGGGAAAACTGGATGGTGTAATACGCGGCTTCGTCCTTGAAAAAGGAATGGATGGGCTATCTGCGCCTGAGATCAA
Organism: Hirschia sp.; assembly: GCF_058892565.1. Taxonomy (NCBI): domain Bacteria; kingdom Pseudomonadati; phylum Pseudomonadota; class Alphaproteobacteria; order Hyphomonadales; family Hyphomonadaceae; genus Hirschia; species Hirschia sp. The sequence continues at coordinate 64,264 of NZ_JBZXVU010000009.1, forward strand.
AGGCAAACTAGCCTTACGAGCATCTATTACAGGTGAAATCGTAATGGACAGTGTCTTCGTGCCTGAAGACAATCTCCTACCAAATGCAAAAGGATTGTCGGGACCATTCGGATGTCTAAATAAAGCTAGATACGGTATTGCTTGGGGCGCACTCGGCGCAGCCACAGCATGTTGGAGCACAGCAAGGGAATACACAATCGACCGCCAACAATTTGGTCGCCCGCTTGCTGCAAACCAACTCATCCAGAAAAAGCTAGCAGATATGCAGACTGAGATTTCAATTGGTCAGGCCGCATGCCTGCAAATTGGTCGCCTTCTAGATGAAAAGAAATGCCCTCCTACCGCTATTTCACTCATCAAACGGAACAGCGCTGGTAAAGCATTGGCAATCGCTAGAGAATGTCGAGACATGCTAGGAGGAAATGGAATCTCTGACGAATTCCATGTCATGCGCCACATGTGCAACCTAGAAGCTGTCAACACATATGAAGGAACTCACGATGTGCACGCTCTTATTTTAGGGCGCGCCATCACCGGAATTGCGGCTTTTGGTTAAAATGACCAAAGGTGCATTATCAGGTTTAAAAGTCCTTGATTTAAGTCGTGTTCTAGCTGGTCCATGGGCCACACAATTGCTTGGAGATCTGGGTGCTGAGATTATCAAAATCGAGCGCCCAGAATCTGGTGATGATACACGTCACTGGGCCCCGCCCTATCAGACTTCGGCAGATAGTAAGAATCGCGAAGCATCGTATTTTCTCAGCGCAAACCGAAACAAGGACTCGGTATGCATTGATATGTCGACTGCAACTGGTCAAAAATTGATACGTCAATTAGCTGAAAAAAGTGATGTTTTTATTGAAAACTTCAAAGTCGGCGGCTTAAAAAAGTTTGGTCTTGATTACGAGACGCTACAGAAAATCAATCCACGCTTAATCTACTGTTCGATCACAGGATTTGGACAGACTGGCCCCATGGCCACTAGCCCTGGCTATGATTTACTTATCCAAGCGATGGGTGGATTAATGAGCATAACCGGCCAAGCAGATGGTGAACCGACAAAAGTGGGCGTCGCATTGGTTGATATACTAACCGGCATGTATGCGGCTAACGCGATACAAGCGGCCATAATTGAACGACAAAGGTCGGGAATGGGCCAATATATTGATGTGGCTTTGTTGGATTGCCTTGTCGCATCATTAGCAAACCAAGGACAAGCCTATCATGCAACAGGCAAGTCTCCCTCACGCATGGGAAATGCACACCCAAGTATTGCTCCCTACAGCCTATTCAACACCAAGGACGGTCACATTGTTATCGCAGTTGGAAACGACACCCAATTCCAAAATCTATGCATGGCAATTAACAAACCGGAACTTACCTCTGACATTCGCTTTCAAAAAAATATAGATCGCGTTCAACATAGAGATGCATTAACAACAGAGCTGAACAACGCTTTATCACTCCATACAACACAAGAATGGCTGCAAATACTGGCACATTGCGGTGTACCAATTGGCCCTGTGAACTCAATTGAAGAAATTTTCAATAACCCTCAACTGCACGATAGAGGAATGAAAGTTGACATTTTGCATGATAATTTAGGCGTTATTCCGACAACAGCTAATCCTGTAAAGCTATCAAGAACCCCTGTTGAGTATAGAAATGCTGCTCCCATTTTAGGCAGTTCAACCGAAAAAGTGCTCAAAAAAGAGTTGCTTTATTCAGATGCAGAAATTAATGAGATGCTGAACAGCGCTGATATACAGTCATTTAGCAAGCATGGTGACTAAACAGCACCATTTGTCACAATTTTTACATCTGCCCCAAAAATTGTTTTAGAAACTAGCATCTTCATATCAATTAGTTAATCGGGGATATGAGATGAAACGATCACTTCTATGGTCTGCTGCTGGTGTTATAGCAGCCAATTTATACAGTCCAGCAATGATGGCCTACGCTCAAGACGTGGAAGCCGGAGCAACTGCAGAAAACACAAAAACACTCTCAACTGTTGTTGTGACTGCACAAAAAAAAGCAGAACGCCTTATAGATGTTCCAATGGCCATCAAAGCTATTGGCGGTGAAGAACTAGAAAAACTGGGTGTCACTGACATTCAAGAACTTTCATTTGCTGTTCCCGGTTTGACAATGCGTGAAGATGGTCCAGGAAGCTACACTGTCTTTCTACGCGGATTGGCAAACCAATCAGGTTCGGGTGCTTTGGTCGGCATGTATATGGACGAAATGCCCCTCACACTAGGTGGATATGACCAATTAGCTCCAGTTGCTTTGGACTTTGAGCGCGTTGAAGTGCTTAAAGGGCCACAAGGCACACTATACGGAGTTGGTGCAGCCGGTGGTGTTGTAAGATTCATCACAAACGACCCCAACCTCAACAAAGTTGAAGGTTCAATCGGAGGCGAAGTATATTCCGTATCAGATGGTGAAATGGGCTATACAGGCGAGCTTGTATTGAATGTCCCCCTCATCGAAAACAAATTGGCCTTTAGATTAGCTGCTGCATATGAAGATGGTGGTGGATGGATCGACCAGCCAGAGGCTGGCATTGAGGACGGGAACGGCACTGAACTCACGAATATTCGAGCAAAACTATTATGGGTACCAACAGACGACTTTAGCGCTAAAGTTACTGTTCAAACACATCGCGCCTCGACTGAGTTGGGAATGGGTTATGAAGAAGCTGACCGCACTGTTGATGTAGGTCCAGACCGTAGCAAAGTCATGATCCCGAAAGAATTTGACTTTGATATCTACAATTTAGAAATGTCATATGATTTTGGTTTTGCTGAGTTAACATCTTCAACAACACAAGTTGAGCACGACCACCAATATCCATTTTCCTACATCCCAAGAGAAGGCAATTATTCATATGGGTTTGTTGAAGGAAACGATGATCGCTTTGTAGAGGCTAGTCGTTTTTCTCAGGAAATCCGATTGTCAGATACAGAAGGCATGGTTGAGTGGACCGTTGGTGCATTCTATTCAGACTTAGAGCGCTCTTTGATTGCTGACTATGAGTATCTGTATGCTGTGAATGGTGACCTGAATGAAGGCGGTGGCGTTCTTTATGACGACCTTTATTATGGCTCTGCTGCAACCGCTGAATCCGTTTCAATATTTGCAGATGTAGAATTGAACCTTACCGATAAATTTGCGGTAGGTGTTGGTGCTCGTTACTTTGAAGAAGATCAAACGAGCTTAATTGAATACGCACCAGGCACTGGAGTCGCTGAATCTGCTACATTTGATTCATTCGATCCTCGTGTGTACATGACTTACAAATATGCGGATGAGAAAACCCTATATGCCAGCATCGGTAAAGGCTTCAGAAGTGGTGGATTTAACGCCGCACCGTTTGATCCCTACGACCCTGAAGAAGTCTATACATATGAGATAGGTACTAAGGGTGCAGCTGCTGACGGTAAAATTCAATTCGACATAGCGACTTTCTTCACTCAATACCAAGATATGATCAGAAGACGCCTCGTCCTTGTGGATGGTCAACTTCTAGGAGAATCTAGTAACATTGGTGAGGTAGAGATTTTTGGTGTTGAAGGTGGAATTGCGGTTAAACCAATAGAGCCACTGACTATTAGCTTAAATGCGGCTTATTTAAACAGTGAAATCGTAGCAACAGACGCAACAGATGAAGTCAACAATGTTGGGGATGCCACCGATTACACACCAGAACTAAGTGCAACTATCGGTATAAACTACGACTTTAACCTAGCTCCTGACATTCCAGGTTTCGCCCGCCTAGACTACAACTACAGAGACGAAGTTACCTATATCGATCGTTCAAGTTTCTTCGAATCTGTTCTACCTCAAGCATCAGATAGTTTGAGCCTTTTAAATGCTCGCGTCGGCGTCACACTAAATGCGTTTGATTTGGAACTATTTGCAACAAATCTAACCGATGAAAATGTATCAATTGATCCATACCAAGGTTGGGCCAACGCTAACAGAACTCAACCTCGCGTTATAGGTTTGAAAGCTAAGTACAACTTCTAAACTCCCTTCATTAGCAGTTGCATACTAAGGAAGCCCGGCTATTCAACATAGCCGGGCTTCTTTTATGTTTAGATTATAAATGTGATTTGATACGATCTAGCCTACAAAAAACCATGCTATTTCATGTAGTCGCTCTTATCGTCAGTGCATTAAACCCCGTAAGATAAAGCACATAACTTGTTGACTGCACTGCGCTCAGCAACAACTTGGCTTTCCATTCCAAATAACGAAGAATGAATCAAAGGCCTAGCAATGTAAGATTATTCAGTTGGCGCATATCGGTTGATAAAGCGATTGAAAGTCGACCACTCTAATTCTCGATATCAAATTTTTGATTTAAGGGCGCTGCCTGCCCTCTTGGTGCCCGAACGACAACGAAGCTATGCTCCGTTGCAGCATGACAAGCATTGCAAGTGTCCATCAGAAAATCGTAAGCGTCTTCAAAACGACTCCACTGCCCACTATCGATGACCTCATCAATCTCTTTGATAGGTATATCGAGCATAGTTGCTAACTCAATTGCGTCCCAACCATTATAAGCATATGGCTCAGTTCGGCCTTCTTTAATGTTACTTAATGACTGTTGGATTTTCCAATTATACCATGACGCCAACTCACCATTTTCTGCAATCCCTGCAAAATACAGTTTTGTTGAATGAGTTTGCAGCTCATGCATAACGTCAATTATCCGGTATTCCTTCAAATGCGTCACAGCATTTTCAGGCGTGGATCTTTCACCTTTTAGCATGAACACACCCCCAGCGAGCGCACTTCCACCAACAGCCAGAAGCAAACCCACTAGAAACGTTGAATTACCGTTCATAACAAATCGGGCCCTCAAGGAACATTTGCAAAATTGGCAAAGGCACGAGCACCCAAAAATTTATTCAGCTCGAGCCATTTTATCCATAAAGGGTTTTAATAATACAATCAGCACTGCTCCAGATGAAACAATCCCACCATGTATCAGCCAAAACCACTGAGGTGCCATTGTTTCATAAAGTTGACCTAGCCAACCGGACCCGAAACCACCGATAAATATAGCAAGATAGTACGATCCGATCATCATCGAATTAACGGACGCTGGTGCCACACGCGAGATAAAGGACATAGCAACTGGTCCAATATACAAAAATCCAGTTCCACAAATACAGTGAAATATAAACGGCCAGAACATGTGGATGCCGGCATCCGAACTTGTCATCTCACCAATCACAAGCATCATAAAGGCTAAACCAAAAATCAAACACCCAATTGCAATTTTAATCGAATCCTGAGGCTCATTGCCCAGTTTATTCTGTCGGCGCCAAAACCACAAAACAAGAGGTGCAGCTGCTAAGACGAACATAAAATCAAGAGACTGGAACCAAGTTACTGGGACTTCAAAACCGAAAATAAGGCGATTGACTTCGTCTTTGATCCAGAGCGGATAAACATTCCAAACTTGCGCCTGCGCCGTCCAATATAATGACGTGATGGCCAACATAATCAGAATAACAAAGATTGGTGCAAAATCTTCCTTTTTCAATTTACGTGCGGCTATAGTTTCGGAAGTAATTTTGCTTTTCGGCAAATGGCGGCTACCGGCAACATAGATTGCAAGCCCTACCAGCATCCCAATTCCAGCTATACCAAAACCATAATGCCAGCCATAAAGTTCGCCCAATGTCCCACAAACGAGAGGCGCAATGGCCGCCCCCACATTTATGCTAAAATTGTAAATCGTGTATCCTGCATCACGCCTCTGATCTGAGGCTTCATACAATTGCCCAACTTGCGCAGCGAGATTTCCTTTAAGGAAACCCGATCCGGCAATGAGAAACAATAAAGCAACAAGGAAAGAGACTTCAAAGGCCATAAGGAAATGCCCTATAGCCATCAGCATTGCACCAATCATGACTGCGGCATGCTGACCGATAAATCTATCTCCTAGATACCCACCGATTACAGGAGAAAAATAAACTAACCCAACATATATACCGAAGGTCTGAGAGGCCAAAGCCTGAGTAGACATCGGTCCAAATATAGACTCAAGAAAAGACTGAAAAGCACCAAAACCGGCAACATTACCAGAGTGCTCGGGCAAGAACAGGTGCGTCGCCATGTAAAGCACGAGCAACGCCTGCATTCCGTAAAATGAGAAACGTTCCCACGCTTCTGTAAAGACAATAAAACCCAAGCCCTTTGGGTGACCGATAAATGCCGTACCATCTGCGTTTTGCGCGGCATTTTTTATGTTCGTTTCCGGTTCAAGCTGCATGAGCCCCTCTTAAGTATAGTTTATCAAAGGCAATCATACGAAGCCAACATCAAATAGCCGCTAATTAAACGCTCGGAGGTGCGAAAATGTCACCACTCAGTATTATGTTAGTACCTAGACAGAATGGCCATTCTGGTAACACAATTCAATTCGAACTAAATTATCAGCTTGAATATATGCACAGCTGTCTAATCAGCTAGCATAACAACCAAGCTCTTCGTCTAATTTAATCTGGATAAGCTATTTGCCGACAACACTCTTGCAAGATTCAAATTTCTAGAGAAACATTCGCACTTGTAGATTTCATTATGTGGCTTGGTTGGGATTTAAAAAGAGAGGCCGCCATCAAAGGTAAAAAATGGAAAACCCTTCAAAATTTAATTCTAACCTCCCCCCTTCCAGAAAGTCACTCCCCCCCTTTGAAGCCTTACGAGCTTTCGATGCTGTCGCTAGATTGGGCGGAATTCGCAAAGCCGCCAATTGGCTCGAACGTGACCATGCTGTGTTAAGTCGCCACCTGCGATCAATAGAAAAATGGGCGGGCGTGCCACTTATTGAAAGATCAACAGCAGGAACCTCTTTGACAGAAGAAGGTCAAAAATACCATTTAGCTGTCTCCAAAGCACTCGACAGCATTTCTCACGCATCTTTGGATTTGTTATATTCAGGAACCCACCATCAATTAAATATCTGGTGCATTCCGGGATTTGCAACAAACTGGCTTTCTCTTCATCTGTCTTCAATGGAAACAACAAATAGTGACGTCGACTTACAACTGCGTCCATCAGTCGATTCCCCGGATTTTCTATCACATGAAGCTGATGCTGATATTCGCGTGCAACGTAATTATGGCGAACAAGAAGTGCTTGCCGACCACTTACAAGCAGTTCCACTCGCGGTTTTACCAATTATACCCGTCGCCAATCGCAAATATTTGGAATCTCTCACGGAGATAGAAACGCCGGCCCATTTATTAGAACACCACCTGCTACATGAGCGCTCAACATCGACTTGGGAGACATGGCTAAAATCTCACAATGTACCGTGCGACAATACTCTAAAGGGAATAAAACTCTGGCAGGGAGATTTGACGTTGGATGCCGCACGCCACGGCCAAGGTATAGTTTTAACAAACCCGCTGGTTGCGTCGCGCTTTATCGAACGCGGTGAGTTGATTGAAATTGGAAAAGACAATCCCAATTTCCCAACACGAACAGCCAGCTATGTCATGATTGCACGAAAAGATCGCTGGAACGAACCCGTTTTGCGACGCTTTCGAAACTGGATGCACCGCACGATCCGCAAGGAATTGCCGCTCTACACGCCCAAATAGAGCAACACCTCAAATTCTAAAATGCACTAAAAATTATTCTTAAGTGCATTGAAAAAATCATTGTCCAAAATAGCTTCCGAATGCATCGGTTTCGAGCGTGCGCTCGCAACCGAAATGATTAGCTGGCGCGTCGGGTTTATATAAATATATTGCCCAAAAATACCCCTTGCACTGAATGCTTTTTCTTTGAAACTTCCGCTTTCGTCTGGCACCGGCCACCACATATATCCGTAGTTTAGTGTCTCTCCACCGACGATCCGAGGAGACGTGGATTCAGCGGTCCAATTTTCCGGTAATGTCGGCTCTCCATTTATTTTCCCATCCTGCAACATATAAATTCCAAGTCGAGAAAAATCTCGTAAAGTCGCACAGATCCCACACCCAGCCACCTCTAAACCATCGACAGAGTCAAGCCACCACATACCCTCTTTTTCCATCCCCATTGGAATCCAGATACGACGCGACAAATAGTCAGACAACCACTCTCCTGTTGCAGCTTTCAGCAATGCGCCAACAACAAAAGTGTCTGCAAAACTATAATTGAAATGCGTGCCGGGTTCATGCTGTCGCTTCGTCTTGCAGATATAATCCATTATCAAACCAGGCTTTTGCTCCACCTGATAATCCAACATAATCCGCCTATCCGAATTTGGGTCTGTGTGCTGATCATTCCAAGCAACGCCAGATGTCATTTGCATCAAATGACGGATACTAACGCCATCATATGCACTACCTTTTAGTTCAGGAAGATATTCAACGAGCTGCTCATCTACGTTCTTTATAAAGCCGTCCTTAATAGCAACACCCACAAGAGTTGTTGCAACAGATTTAGCCATTGACATGGATACCCACAGAGAATCCGCAGTATTTCCACTCTCATAGTGCTCGCACACAACTTTGCCTTGAGAGTATACTAACAGTCCAGCAACTCTGTTTTTCGAAATATAGTCAAAAATATCGTTTTGAGAGCTATTCAACTGAAACTCTAACGCTTCGGCAGGCTGCAAAGATTCCTTTAAAATCTTCTTTTTACCCATAGGAATCTTGCGTGTCGGGAAAATCTTGTGGGAATTGCGAAACGTTGATGCTTGCAAATTGGGCATCATCTTACCCGCATAGAGATTGACAATATCTCCGAGTGGTTCTGCAACTAACGCATTAGAGAGCTTTGGCTGAGTTTCACGTTCTGGCTTTATCATTCTCATCTCGGAACATTTCTGACTTGCAATTCTAAATTTCTATCAGCCTACATTTCACATCAGCAAAATTTCAGGTGCAAAAGGATTGTTCGCCGGTGCTTAATTTGCACCGACCCTTCCAAAATTCGCGTCTGTAAATATGTGCTAATTTTTTGAAATCTGATCACAATCAAATTGTTGCAACTTCAGCTTAGCCAGAAAGTTTATAGCAAATATGCCGGAACTATTCGTACCTGATATTTTTCAGAATGATGCACCTCTAGAGGTTATTCGGAACTTTCCGTTAGCACAGTTAATATGCTCAAATAATGATGGTATAATGGCAACCGCATCACCGATAATTATCGATGACACTCGCGGGAATTCTGATGACCTCATACTTATAGGCCACATGGCTAAGGCAAATCACCAATCCACATTCATGCAATCAGGACAGAATATTTTAGCTGTTTTCAGCAGCCCAAACGCATATATTTCTCCCGATTGGTATAAAGAAAGAAAAACTGTTCCTACCTGGGATTATCAAAGCGTCCATATAAATGGTGCGATAAATATTTTTGACGACCATAATCAACACTTAGATGTTCTATCCAAAACAATTGCTCATGTAGAAAGATATAAAGACACCCCTTGGACAATGGAAAAAGCACCAGAAGGAAAAGTGGAAAGCTTGCTACCCCGTATCATATCCTTTGAAATAGTCGTCGAGCGCATTCAAGCAATATCTAGACTCAGCCAAATGCAGACAATTGTAGATCGCCATAGTGTCATTGAAGGTCTTAGAACCCGCAACCAATATGGTGACCTTGACGTCGCATCTTTGATCGAAGCGCAAATGAACGCACCATCAGGTGGTGATTAATTTACACCACCCGAACCGCTAAAATCAACTTGAACACTTGCTGTTTCAGTCGCACGGTCGTTGAAAATTATTCTTGATAAAAAGGATGCTTACAATGCTCCGTTCCAATAAAACGACAGAAGAGTGGCAAGCCCTAGATGCGGCCCATCACGTACACCCATTTTGTGATCACAAATCACTAAAAGAAAATGGGGTAAAAGTTATAGTAAAAGGTGAAGGGAGCCACTTGTGGGATTCTGATGGGAATAAAATCCTTGATGGAATGGCCGGTTTGTGGTGCGTGAATGTTGGTTATGGCCGTAAAGATCTCACAGAAGTGGCCGCGCGCCAAATGGATGAGCTCCCCTACTACAACACATTTTTCCAGTGTTCATCTCCACCTCAAATAGAATTAGCGAATAAATTATCTGAGGTAACGCCAGAGCATATCAACCATTTTTTCTACGCCAATTCAGGCTCAGAAGCGAATGACTCTATCATCAAATTCATTCGATTATATTGGGACCAAAAAGGCAAACCTGAAAAGCGCACAATTATCGGGCGCAATTTAGGTTATCATGGGAGCACGATTGCTGCGACCAGTTTAAGTGGAATGGGCGCTATGAAAAAACTAGGTGGTAATTACCTACCTGAGTTTGAGCACATTCTAGAACCGCATTACTATATGCATGGTAATGGCATGACTGAAGAAGAATTTGGTCTGTATGCAGCCAATCAATTGGAAGAAAAAATACTAGAAATCGGCGCAGACAAAGTCGGTGCGTTTTTCGGTGAACCCGTACAGGGTGCCGGAGGCGTTATCGACCCTCCAGCAAACTATTGGCCACGCATTCAAGAGATTTGCACGAAATACAACATACTTCTTGTCTGTGATGAGGTTATCTGTGGCTTTGGACGTCTCGGCACATGGTTTGGTCAAAATTTCTATGGCATCAAGCCGGACATCATGACCATGGCGAAGGGTTTGTCCTCAGGATACATGCCTATCTCTGCCATTGGGTTTAGCGACGACGTGTATGAAGCATTGCACTATTCAGGTGTTCTTGCGAATGGATACACCTATTCAGGCCACCCAGTTTCGTGTGCAGTCGCCCTAAAAAACATCCAAATTTTACAGGATGAAAAAATTATAGACCGTGTTGCGAGCGAAGCTGTACCAGCTTTCCGTGAAGGCTTAAAATCCCTTTCAAAAAATCACTCCATTATTGGTGAAGTGAGAGGACAAGGACTACTAGCCGGAATCCAACTCATGAAGAATGCGGCTGATAAAGTTCAGTTTGAAGTTGAAGAGCAAGCAGCCAATATTTGCCGTGACATCGCCATTAAACATGGACTGATAATGCGTGCTGTAGACCGCACTATGGTTGTTTGTCCTCCGCTTGTCATCACGCCATCTGAAATCACTGAATTCCTAGAAAAAGCAGATGCAGCTTTGACAGAAACTGAAGCCTATTTCGGTTTGCGATAAGGGACGGCGTAATGATTAGCCAACAGACAAGTGAGTTGTTGACGCAAATTAATTCTTATTGCGAAACAAACAAAACTGAAGCGAACTTTCCAGTCCGCAATCCTGCCACTGGTGAAGAAATTACTGTGGTGCCTGAGTGCACCGCAGATATCACCAGAGCCTTCATAAAGCGAGCAAAAGCTGCCCAACCTGATTGGGCAGCGCTCACAGCTCAACAACGCGCAAACATTTTGAAAAAATGGCATGCGCTTATCCTACAAAACCAAGATGCACTCGGCGAATTATTGACCTTAGAACAAGGAAAACCGATTGCGGAAGCCAAAGGTGAGATAGGTTTTGGCGCAAGTTTTATTGAGTGGTTTGCTGAAGAAGGTAAGCGTGCTTATGGTGACATTGTTCCACCCAACATGCCGGACAAACGCTTATTGGTGATAAAACAACCGATAGGTGTTGTAGGAGCTATAACGCCTTGGAACTTCCCCAATGCGATGATCACACGCAAAGTCGCTCCCGCATTGGCGGCTGGGTGTTCAATTATCTTAAAACCTTCAGAAGACACCCCTCTTTCTGCAATTGCTCTGCGCTTACTTGCGAGCGAAGCTGGGATACCTGAAGATATCTTCCAGATTGTTACATCCAGCCACGGTGCTGAAATTGGTGAAGTCCTAACCTCGCATGAAGACATCCGTAAGATTTCCTTCACAGGCTCTACGCAAGTTGGAAAACTCCTCATGCGTCAAAGCGCGGATACACTGAAAAAGTTATCTCTAGAACTTGGAGGTAACGCGCCTTTTATCGTATTCAACGATGCCGACATTGATGGCGCGGTAAGCGCGGCAATGATATCAAAATTCCGCAATTCTGGTCAGACATGCGTATGTGCCAACCGTATTCTTGTTCAGTCAGGTGTTTACGAAACATTCGTTGAAAAGTTCAAAACGGCAATCGCCAAACTTCAAATTGGAAATGGTCTTTCAAAAGAAACCAGCCTTGGACCAGTTATAAATCAAAAAGCTTTTGAAAAAGTGAGCCGTTTGATCAAAGATGCCGAGGACAAAGGTGCAGAAGTCACACGTTTGCACACCTCCCTCCCCGAAGGTAATTTCATAGCGCCAACGATGATATCTAACGTGACCGATGAAATGGACATTTCCAGCGAAGAGATATTTGGACCTGTCGCACCTATCTTTTCATTTGAAACAGAAGAAGAAGCGATCACAATCGCCAACTCAACCCAATATGGATTGGCTTCTTATTTCTGGACCAAAGATCTCGCACGTGCTTGGCGCGTATCTGAAAAACTAGAAACAGGCATGGTGGGTCTAAACCAAGGTTTGATTTCCAGTGAAGCAGCTCCATTTGGCGGCATTAAAGAGTCTGGCATGGGGCGCGAAGGCTCTAAATATGGGCTCGATGACTATCTTGAAATTAAATACATTTCTATGGGTGGAATAGCTTAGGCTTCCTTCAAACACATATCTTTAGCGGCAAGGGCAGAATGCAATGAAACTATTTGGCAAAATATTTCTGGGTGTAATTATAATCCTTGCCGTTTTAGGATTGATCTTTCAAAAAAAGATCAAAGAGATCATAGCGGTAAAAGAATATGCTGCTTCATTTGAAGCGGATAAAATCCAATCCAATTTTCGTTCCATGCATGAGCGCTACCCTTCTCAAAAAATAGACGCTCCAGAAGATACGTTTGTTCTAAAAACAGACCTTAGAGATGACATTCTATCAATTCCTTATGTCTACAATGATGTAAAAAGTACCGTTGGTGAATTTATCTCTCGCACAGAAACAACAGGTTTCACCGTCCTGCAAGGCGATCAAATTGTTCACGAAGAGTACGGACTTGGCAATGATGCCACATCCAATGCTATTCAGATGTCTGTCACCAAGTCATTTGTCTCCACCCTTCTTGGTATTGCGTTAGAAGAAGGCTTTATCGATTCCGTCAATGACCAAGTTGTCAAATATGTGCCTGAATTGGTCGGCAGCGCATATGATGGTGTCACAATTGAACAAGTCTTGGAAATGTCATCAGGTGTGCGCTGGAATGAAGATTATGGCGATCTAAACTCTGATCTAGTACAGTCCATTGTTGCCGTACGCACAGGTTCTCTAAATGAATTTACTGCAAAAGTTCCTCGTGAAATAGAGCCCGGCACAGACACACGCTATGCCAGCATAGATACGCAAGTTCTAGGAATGGTCGTAGAAGCTGCGACCAAACAGGACTTCAAAACTTACTTCAAAGAAAAAATCTGGGACAAACTCGGCGCTGAAGGCGATGCATACCTTCTACAAGATACCGTAGGAACAGGACTGTTTTATGGTGGCTTGAATATACGCCTAAGAGATATGGCCCGTTTTGGAGTTCTAATGCTCAACCAAGGCGTAAATTACAAAGGCGAAAGCGTTGTTTCATCCGAATGGGTAAAGAAAGCGACGACACCGGATAAAGAACACTTAATGCCATTGAGTGCCACGGCAGATTCCTACCCTCGGTTTGGATACAAATATCAATGGTGGATCCCCAATGATTGGGACGGCGATGATTTTTCAGCCATAGGTATTTATGGTCAGTATATCTACATCAATCCAAGTAGAAATGTCGTAATTGCTAAAACATCTGCTTATAAAAATTATCTAATCGATGGCGGGTGGATGAATGTTGAAGCATTGGTTGTGTTCCAAGCAATAGCGCGTCACCTATCTACGGACTCAGCCCCCTCAATAGAGGCAGCATCAACTGAAATTAACGCAACTGAATTAGATGCTTCAGCTATTCTGGAAAGCACCGACTAATACGGTGCTAAACCGGCACTAACAGGTATTTGGTTGCGGCGGCACACTGTGCGCAAACCAAACCTCGACTGGAGGCGTTTTACACCTGGAAGTTTAGTTAAAAACGATCTGTGAAACGCCTCATATCCTTCCACGCCATTACACAAAACGCGCAGCAAATAATCGCTATCTCCAGACATCAAATTACACTCAAGCACTTGGTCAGATTTGATCACTGCTTTTTCAAAATCATGCAGTGTCGCCTCGGCTTGATCTTTTAGTTCTACTGAGACGAAAACACTTGTCGGCAACCCCACTTTTTCTTCAGACAATATAGCCACATATCGTTGGATGACCCCCCGCTCTTCCAATGCTCGAGACCTCTTATGACAAGCAGACATAGAAAGACCTACGCGTGCACCAATTTCTTGAAAAGATGCCCGTGAATCCTCCTGTAAACAGGCAAGAATTTTAACATCAAAGCTGTCCATATAAATAATCTCCCAAAAGCTAGGTTTACGGAAAAATTATACACACAAAACCCTGTAATTACTACTATTTTTCTAACTTTTATCTCTTATTTCAGGATAAAATAAGCCTATCATATAGGAGAAAATCATATGTTTGTTGGGATCCCAAAAGAAATCAAAACCAAAGAATTTCGTGTTGGTATGACACCGGCAGGAGTCAAAGAATTAGTGTCTCGCGGACACATTGTTTTTGTCGAAACAAATGCCGGTAACGGTGTTGGTTTTACAGACGAAGACTATTCCCTTTCAGGTGCAGAAATCCTACCAACTGCCGAAGAAGTATTTGCAAAATCTGAATTGATCATCAAAGTCAAAGAACCACAATTAAACGAATGCGCAATGCTCCGCAAAGAGCAGACAATTTTCACATATCTGCATCTTGCAGCAGATAAACCTCAAGCCGAGGCTTTGTGCGCATCTGGTTGTCTAGCTATTGCATATGAAACGATCACTTCCCCTAAAGGTCACCTACCCCTTCTTCAACCCATGAGTGAAGTTGCAGGCCGTTTATCTGTGCAAGTTGGCGCGACTGCTCTTCAAAAATCCAATGGTGGTTCGGGCCTACTTCTGGGAGGTGTTCCGGGTGTAGCACCAGCCAATATTGTTATTATCGGTGGCGGTGTTTCGGGTGAAAACGCCCTGCAAATGGCGATGGGTGCACGCGCAAATATTATTGTTTTTGAACGTTCCCTTGAAAAAATCGCAGAACTCGACCGCGTTTACGGTGATAAAGTCACAATTTGTTACTCGACCCCACTTGCTGTTCAAGAAGCGATTGCCAATGCTGATCTCGTTATTGGCGCGGTTCTACTTCCTGGTGCGGCAGCACCTCGCGTCATCAGTCGTGAAGATCTAAAATTGATGAAACCCGGATCAGTACTTGTTGATATTTCAATCGACCAAGGTGGTTGCTTTGAAACATCTAAACCAACAACACATGACAATCCAACATATGAAGTTGATGGTGTTATCCACTATTGTGTTGCAAACATGCCAGGCGGTGTTCCAAAGACATCAACACTCGCACTGACAAATGCGACCCTACCTTACATTTTGAAGTTGGTAGAGAATGGTCCACAAGCCGCAATCGAAGCTGATGCGCACCTTGCCAATGGTGTGAATGTAAACAATGGCAAGCTGACACATCCTGCAGTAATCGAAGCTCTAACAGACTAAATTTTATGAGATAAATCTCTGTTTACGCACCGTTCAATTCACTTGAACGGTGCCCTCACCTTCCTCACCAGTATCAGCTTCGTTATCTTCAAACTTCACTTCTGAAAGAATGATAGAACTCGCATCAGCAGCACGCGCTGCATAAGGGGAGTTTTGGCGTAAAACAACATTGCTGGCCGTGATCTTAGCTTCATTTTCCGTGTAAAGAGCATCATCCTCAGCGCGTTCAAAAAGGCTGTCAGTTACCGTCACAACACTTGTGTCGTATGCAGCAATCCCTGCGGATTCAATACCCACAATCTTACTGTCTGACATCACCATACGTGCTTCTTCTTCAAGCCAAACTCCCATGTGAGAGTCTGAGATGGAGAGATTTTGAACATTCAAAACTGCATCATTACGGCCAGTCAGCGACATTTTTTCAATATCTAGCATAGAAGCATTCTGTAAATTCACTTCACCGCCGATAACAAACAGCCCGTGACCATCATAATAGTCATCTTCGGCTTCACCATAGCGAAAACCTTCTATTGTCAAACCATCAATAGTCAGATCTGCGTTTACAGCCACCATCGCGCTAGACGCAAATTCATCATTTGGCTTAATGACGGCCCCGTCTTCAAACACAATCGTCAAAGCTTTATCTTCAGCTTTCAAAAACGCACGCACTTCAATGTCTTGAAATGGCGTATCTGAAAATGAAGATGCTATATAATCTCCTGGATGCACCAAAATCATTGAACCACTTTCCGCCTCAACGAGCGCAGATTGAAGTCCCGAACTACCTATCTTATCACAGGTAAATTCTTCGCTTTCTTCCACACAGACATTGATGCTAGTCGTTTCTTTCTGCGCAACTTCCACAGGTGCTTTCACCTCGTCATTACATGCAGTTAGCGCAAGACAAGACACACCAAGTGCAGCCGTAAAAAACCGCTTCATATGCTTATTCCTTTAAATGTACATTCTTTAGAATTAGGTGAGATAAACTAGTTCAAATCACGCGCGACTCGGAAACCGACCGTAAAATATCCATTGGCAAGCTTTCCCGGCAGCCGGAAGTGCGGGTCCATATATTCACCGCCATCAGCATATCCGCCGCCGCGTACCACACGTTCCACAGTATTCTCACATCCACTACGGATACTGCCATCAGCTGGCGCACCATCATAGCTCTCAGCAAAACAATCCGCTTGCCATTCCCATGCATTTCCTCGGATATCGTAAATACCGAAAACATCATTTGAAAACGAGCCC
The DNA here is from genome assembly GCF_058892565.1 of Hirschia sp. Taxonomy (NCBI): domain Bacteria; kingdom Pseudomonadati; phylum Pseudomonadota; class Alphaproteobacteria; order Hyphomonadales; family Hyphomonadaceae; genus Hirschia; species Hirschia sp. Next base: position 81,174 of record NZ_JBZXVU010000009.1, read on the forward strand.
ACTGGAGCAGTGTATTGCCACTGATCAGCACCCTCTACTTTACCGCCACAGCATTCCGACTGTCCTATATTAGCGACATTATGGGTAACTTCACCGTTCTCTTCCTCGATCCCGCCATGCGCAGCTAAATATTCCCATTCTGCTTCGGAAGTCAGACGGTAGGTTTGTCCTGTCTTTTCATTGAGCCACCCAATATATGCTTGCGTATCTTCCCAGCTGACGCACACAACAGGATGATCTGCTTCTTGTGGAAAACCCGGATTTTGCCAGTTGCGGCTCTCGCTGACATGCCAACTCTCAGTGTCAGTGTATATCATACACTTTTTCTCAGACACATAACCGGAATCTTCTATGAATGCGCGGAACTGGGCGATTGTCACCTCATGTTTTGCTATTTCAAAAGCATTGGTAAAACTCACCGTGTGTTTCGGACCTTCAACCATGCCATAGCCGCGATCTTTCCAATCCCCCATCTCGAAGGATGCCGGCTGTACAACCGACATATCTGGACATAATTCGCAATCACCTTGCGCCATTTCAATCGGCGCAACTGCTTGCATTTCCACCGTTTCAGTAGGTTGCTCTGTTTTAACTTCACACGCAGAGATCAAGACAATTGATGTCGATGCAATAAGTAGTTTTCTCATGATTATTCTCCACCCCATGCAGGGTTCCAGTCGATTCCATTGGTGTCTTGCAATTCCCAGTAAAACTTGGAACGCGGCTTCGCGTCAGGACCGATCTCCTGCATCGTTTCTGCATCAAATAGTCGACCATTAATCATCGTCATCGAAACAGAATTTGTGTTTTCAATGTTTTCCAGAGGGTTTTCATCAAGAACAATTAAATCAGCGAGCTTGCCTTCTTTGATAGAACCAAGCTGATGATCCAATCCAAAGGAGCGAGCACCATTTATTGTCGCCGCACGCAGAATTCTCTCTGGCGTCATGCCGCCCTGCGCCATCAGGATCATTTCCCAGTGGATAGCCAGCCCAGAAACCTGACCATGAGAACCAACATTCACTGGCACACCTTGGCGATCCAACTCTGCATATGTTCTCGCGACTGATCGGAACCCAACATCATAAACAGTGTCACTCGCTTTAATGCTGTGCATACATCTTACATGCAGTGGCGCGCCACCTGCTCCCGTAATAGGATTGTAAGAATTATTCACATCCGGCACAAAGTTCTTGATTTTAACTTCATCATCAAACTCAAAATTCTGGTAGATGTAGTTTTCTCCAAACAAAGCCCCAAAAACAACGATCAAAGTTGGTGTTGCTGAAACTTCAGAAGCCTTAAACAGCTCTTGCAAATCCTTATAATAGGTATCCACCGGCAAATTGTGTTCAAGGTTTGTATGACCATCCAGCAGCATACTTATATTCGTATAAAACTGCCCTGCTCCCTCAGCATCCACCATATACCCAGCTTCACGTGCTGCTTTAACCAACCACTGACGTTTCTGGCGCGATGGAAATTTGTAGGTTTTTAGTACAGATGGCCCCATGGCTTTTCGCAAAGTCATGATGTCTCGTGCTTCATCCAACGAATTAAACTCGTGATAGACACCGCCCCAGCGTCCTTCGACACCGTGGATAACTTGAGCTGATGAGAACCAACGCGGCCCCACAAGCTGTCCTGCAGCAGTCATTTCACCGGCTTCATAGCTAAGCTGATCATTGGAATATGGGTCAAAATTCGTTGTTACCCCATAAGCCAAAGCTGCATAGCGCCCAGCATGCTTTTGCGGCATAACATCTACGCCATAACAACAATCTATGTGGCCATGCGCGTCCAAAAAGCCCGGCATAATCGTTTTGCCAGTGATGTCTACAATCTGTGCTCCGTCTGGAATTGCAACATCCTCTTGGCGGCCAAATAGCTTGATTTTATTGCCTTCAACGACGACCACACCATTTTCTATGACATCCCCTTCAATTGGGATGACACGACCACCGACAAAAGCGAACAATCCTTTTTCCTCAGGTGCCTCAACGCTAAAGCCAAGATCAAGATCACATGTGGCTTCTGCTTTGGCTGGCAAGTTGATTTCACAAATTGTTGGCCCAAAAGTCCAACGTAGTGTTGAGCCATCATTGCTCCAGCTCAAATCATATCCACCAAGTGGCGCAATCATTTTCGCATTATCAGTATCTATTTCTGAAACTTCCCAAGCTTCATCTGACTTTTTAAATGGCGCAATAAAAAGGTCATTATTGTCTTTAAAAGCCAGCCATTTTTCATCTGGGCTAATGTCTAAATCGCGCACATTATAGCTGGTAGTGTAAGCGTGTTCCTCTTGGTTTTCACCATTGAGCGAAACGCTGAACAATCCTTCTTTCTTGTCGCGGCCGCGCCCAGCGCCAATATAATATAGCTTACTGTCATCTTTTGAGAATTGCAGCAGCTTGTCAGCTTCTTCGACGAAATCAATCTCTTCAGTTTCAAATGTATAGGTATAGATGCCTGCTTCTGGTCCCGGAGCACTCATGGAAGGGTCAGCTGGCATTATGCGATAAGCAAGCAATTTTCCCGAATGTGAAAATACGGGGTCGCGAATAGTGCCTGGCGTGGACACAAGCACTGTCTCTTGTCCGGTTTTCAGATCGCGATAACGTAGCTCGCTTCCCGTTTCGTCATCCCATGAAACATATACCAACTCATCACTGTCGAATGAAAGCGCGGGTTCAAACTCGCTTTTGTCCTCGCCTGTAAAAGCAGTGATTGGCGTGTCATTGGTCAGGTCTTTTTGCCAAAGCTTACTAAGCGCTCTGAAAACCACAATTTTATCGTCTGCAATCCAAACTGGATTGCGTATCGTCTTCACATCGACAGTTTCCGGCGCAAGATCTTGCTGAACACGGATTGGTGGTTGAATTTCATGTTTGGATGTCAGCTTAAAAGGAATTGTTGAAGCATCACCATTCTCCATGTCTATGCGCAAAATTTTTCCTTTGGACCAGATTGCAACATGGCGGTTATCAGGAAACCAAGCATAGGAAGGATAGTAATGCTCTTGCGGCAGGTAATCACTTTGCAGGTCGCGGCTTAACTCAGAATAGACCGGTGTCTGACGACGCGTTTCAGTGTCGAATGTGAACAGGACTGTCTGAGCTTTGTGACGACGAATAAAAGCGATTTTCTGTCCATCCGGCGACACTTCTGCTGTCGTCGCGCTACCAAAGCCAGATATGTATGGACGCGCTAAATGCCCGGGCTTGCGCTTATGGTGAAGCTTGCGTTTCTTACCTTTTCCATCGTTTTCACGACCCGCATCATAATGCCCTTTGGACTTGAGCTTTTCCATATCAATTTTCAATGGCGCTCGCATAACGTTGAAGTTTTTCAGCCCTGTGTTCACATAAACGTAATGATCCCCTCCCACGCGCTGCGTGTAGTAGAGGTATTCGCCATCTGGTGAGTAACGCGGCTCTTGCACATCGCGGCGACCGCCCGGTGCATCAACCATATGTTTTGGTTCGCTGCCATCAACATAATATTCCCGAATAGTCGAGGTATAGACCTTGCTAGCTTCCGGCTCCCGCACAACAGCAATTATCGCCTCATCAGATGGCGACCAAGCAGGAGATGATATAATATCACGCTCCTCAAAACTGATCTGCTTGCGTTTTTGGCCCTTAACGCTAGCTGTCCAAATATTATCATGACCTGAAGCGTCACTAATGTAAGCTAGCGTTTTGCCGTCACTGCTAAATTGAGGGCTTTTCTGAGTAGCTGGGCCAGATAGGATAGCTTTTGCTTCTCCGCCTTCCGCTGACATGATGTAAATGTCATTGAGCAAGTCAAACGCAATCCACTTTCCGTCCGGACTAATATCCAGACTCATCCAGCTTCCTTCTTCTAGCTCAAAACTAACATTCTTGGGTGTTTGCTCCGCATATGCTGTGCAAGCTGAAGCCCACGCAACAAATATCACAATAAACCGTAAAAACATCAAATCCTCCACAGCGATACAGCACAATTAGTTTTGTATCTCACCCTCCCCCGTATCATCATTCATGATTTTGCGTTTATTGTGCGCTTTTATACGGTGCGCCAATATATGACGCAGCAAGACATTTTATATGCTAATCAGCGTACCAACTCACACATAAGTTGCGTATCGAGCAAGCTGTGGTGAGTTATACACACCATTATAATTTATAGCGCCAAGCCTTATCTATTTTCTTCAAAATTGATGGTGACAAATCTATCCTTGGCACATGTGAGCTTTGCACCATCTGCAACGAAAATTCATTTCCCAGCAGCGACACATAAACAAAATATTATTGATATAAAACAATAATTTAAACTATATTCAGCAACCAAATATTTTGAACCACACGGCAAAAAAGTATGCTTTTAGGTTGTATTCAACAGACTTGAACCTGCACCGGATAGTCTCCTATCAACTTGCGTTCGACATGAGTTAAACACGTATAGTTGGAGTAAGAGAATGACGTATAAATTTGCAACACTGCTAGGCTTACTCAGTATTCTTCCAATGTCTGCTCAAGCACAAAACAACGTTACCCCGTCTGAGCTGCAATCAGTCCTTGCCGAGATTGAACACTTAAAATCCATTCAGGCAGAAACGCAGTCACGTATTTCAAACTTAGAAGCTTTGATACAAAACACCACTCGACAAGATACCCAACTCGACACTCTACCAGCCCAAAAGAACACTTCCCAAGAAACATTGCAGCAGGATCAAACGCCTAAACTTTTAGTCAGCGGAGACTTCTTTACACGGTTTGAAGGCAATTATAATTCGCCCAATAAAATCGATAGAGAGCGCGCCGTAATGCGGGCACGATTAAGGGGTGATTATCAAGTTTCAGATGCGATCAAACTTGGTGCGATGCTCGAAACTGGTGACCCTGATGATCCAAACTCTGGGTATCTGACTGTAGACGAATTTGCGGACGACCTACAAATAAGCTTAAGCCAAGCATTTATTGAATACTCAACTGACCTTGCGACTTTCAGGGCTGGTAAAATTCCAATGCCTTTTAAGAAGACCGACCTTGTGTGGGATGGAGATGTGTATCCAACCGGTCTCTCCCTGCAATCTGATCTTTTGGAAAGCGAAGCCCAAAAACTATCATTTTCAAGCCTTTTGTTTCTAATTGACGAGAATGCCACCGGCGAAGACTCATCAATGATTGGTGGTCAGCTTAGTTATGAAGCAAAGCTCGCATCCAATTACGCATTTGGCTTAAATGCAGCATATTACGACTACGAAATTGAAAGCATGGAAGGCGCAAACTCGGGAGATACCCGTGACAATCTTCTAGATGTCGACGGACAATATCTATCCGACTTTGATATTTTGGACGTTCTCGCATCCTTTAAATGGATCGGCCCCAACGAGAACTGGCCCATTAATTTAAACGCAAATATTGTTCAAAATTTTGGATCTGCAGTCGATGATGATACAGCCTATGGGGTCGATTTAAGCGTAGGGAAAACATCCGCGCCCAAGGATATGAAATTCGGCTATGGGTACGGACAAGCCGAAGTCGACGCTGTGTTTTCTGCCTTCTCAAATGATAATTTCAGATACGGCACAAATTACGAAGCGCACAAACTTTCGTTCGCTTACCAGCTCGATAAAATGATGCAATTGAGCGCATCAGTCTACCATTATCGCCGCTTAAATGAACTGTACTTAAAAACAGGCGAAGATACCGATTGGCAAGACCGAGTAAGGTTTAACTTCATCATCAACTTCTAATAAATTCGCCTGTCCGTAAAATTCGTTATCTTCTTGGTTTAATTTGCTTTTCGTTTAAACCAAGAAGATAGCCCAAGAAACATCATTACGAGCAACCAAATTCCAACCATAAAATTTAGGACACGGCCAGGAAGCCCAAGAATCTGACCTGTGTGCGCTGGATATAATGCATTGGCGAACTGCTGTCCGGCTCCCGCTTTCGATGCGTTTTTATTGAGTAGCACTTGACCATCGCCGCCTATACGCACTGTGGATGCACCATATAAACGCGGCATTTCACTGGGCGCTTTTACACGAACTTCGAAATAGTCCCGATGCGCATTTTTTGGTTTAAAGGCTGAGAGCGTCTCAAGGTCATAGAGAGAACTAACAACCTCAAGAGCTTCCCCTGAGTTGATAGTGCGACCTTCCGAAGATTGAGCGACAGTAGTCTCTGGTAAATCAGCTGCCACCCAAGAATCAACCACATCTGAATTTGACAAGAGAAACCCAAAAGTAACCAATACGATAGCCAATGGTGCACCCCATAAACCAATTTCCCAGTGTAGGCCCTTTAATTTAGCCACGCTTCCAGCTTTCCCAACCTTAGCCAGATGATTGAGCTTTTTGCGATGTTTCCAACCATACACGAATCCAAACACAATATTCGTAATCAACAGCACTGCTGAAACCGAGAAAATAATATACCCAAGCGCGCCAAGAAACATGTTTTTGTGAAATTGTGTGAGCGTCTCAAACAAAGCACCATCTGAATAAAGGTTTGAGTCTGGGCGATGCCTTAAATCCTCGCCTTCTCCATTCACACGCAGCGTATAGTCAGTGTCATCTTTGGTGTAATAAATATCAAATTGACCTTGTACCCCACCCGATGACCACATTGACCAAACAGTGGCACCATCACTTTGCAAGGCATCAATCCTTGCACCTAATTTTTCAGGAATAATAGAAGTTACCTCTGCTCCCAAGGCAAAGTCATCAATATTGCCTCGAAAACTAATCAGCGTACCCGTAACCGCTTGAAGGAGCCAAAACCCTGCGAATATTAGGCTCATCCATCTATGCGCCTTCATAACCCATTTCAACATCGCAATTTCTCCGTCAGTCTTGGATACAAGTTGCAATATTGCTCTCACACAAAACCAGACGCGATATAGACATCAAATTGATGCGCAATGGTGCATTAACCGCACCAGATAAGCTCCTGAACACATCTTCGGCAAGCGAGTTTTCAATTCTACCATGTCGTTTTCAGTGGAGCCTCAAAATGATTAAATTTGCCAAATCTTGTCGTTATTTAGCCTGTACAGCCATCCTTGCTGGACTCGCTGGATGTGCGAGTGTGACGAACCAATCTCCCGCGAGTATTGAGCAATCACTTATCGCAGCAGACAAAGCCTATGATGCGCACAATCTACAAAATGGATACAAATCCGCTTCTGAAGCATTTATCGATTTTGAAACAGCCTTCATGATCGAAGCTGGTGAAGGCTTCCTAACAGATGAAGCATCTATCATGGCAGAGCGCCAGCTGGATACTGCACCTTCCCCTGTTCACTGGGGCCCAATCGGTGCCATGGCTGCTGCCAGCGGCGACCTCGGCATAACTTGGGGCACCTTCTCCATCGACGATTCAACAACAGCTGGAAATTACGTCACGGTCTGGCGCAAAGTGAATGGTGAATGGAAGATAGTGACTGACGTCGCCGTTGATGATCCAGTAGCTGAATAAGCAACAATTCTAACTTAGAGATTACAAAAAACCTCCAACCTAGATTAGCTAGGTTGGAGCCATAAGGCCTGCTTCTACCACTAAATAACGCCTGAAACCGTTATACTTGAAATCACTTAAAAGCTGGAGAGGCACGACACTCCACGCACAAATTTCAAACAAAATTACGACACTAATCTGAAAGAATGGCAGCAAATTTTCGTTAGCTAATCAACAGCCCCATTCCTAAAACATAGACCAATTGGCTTTGTCTTAACCGAATCTAATTGTGTCCTTCTCAACACAAAACCCACACAAATTAAGAATAATTCGCAAAAGCACTTGATAAAAACCTATCTTGCAATTAGTTCGCATTTACACACAGTGTTTTAAAGGACGGGACTATGCAAAGCAAGGCAGCCAATAACGGCATTAGAAATTTCAATACGCTATTGGCGACAACAACTCTTGGGCTGGTGATGATTCCATTGACCGCTCAGGCTCAAACTCAGCCACCGGCTCAATCAGAACCCGTAGAAGTTGGCGAAGTCGCGATTGACACGACCGCATCTGAATACAGGGCTGAACCTGAATCTCCCAAATACACAGCGCCGCTAATTGATACGCCCCGCTCTGTTACTGTGGTGACAGAAGAAATTTTACAAGAAACTGGTGCAACATCGCTAGCAGACGCACTACGCACAGTTCCTGGCATTACCATGGCAATGGGTGAAGGTGGAGCGCCATTGGCTGACCGCCCATTTATTCGCGGTGCTGAATCGACAGCCGGTATTCTCGTCGACGGTCTACGCGATTCAAGCTCACAGTCGCGTGATACTTTCAATCTCGAACAGATTGAAGTTGTGCGCGGTGCCAGCGGACCGCTCGCTGGTCGCGGTGCAGCTGGGGGTAGCTTAAACCTGGTCACAAAAACGCCTAAAGCTGAAGACTTCATAGCAGGTTCTATTGGTGCCGGAAATGCCGATTATTTGCGTGGCACAGTCGACGTGAATAAGGCATTGACTGACAACCTAGCTGTACGGCTGAACCTGTTGGGACATGACTCAGAAATTGCTGGACGTGATGGCGTTTATGACGACCGTTGGGGAATAGCACCGTCCATTGCATGGGGCTTCAATGGTCCTACAAAAGTAACAGCAAGCTACTCTCATTACGAGTCTGACGGCATCATCGATTATGGTGTTCCACTCGATACCACGACAGGCAACCCCGTAGAAGGCATCAACCTAGACAATTTCTATGGGCTATTAAACCGTGACTTTCACGAGACGGAACTTGACTCAGGACAGCTAGAAATCAGCCATGACCTGAATGACAATCTACGCCTGCGCAATATTACGCGGGTTATGACGTCTAGCCTTGCATACATAGCCAGCAACCCAGACGATTCTCAAGGCAATGTCGTAAATGGACTAGTCTACCGAAGCCCAAAATCAACCAACTCAACCACAGACACCTTCACGAACCAAACTGATCTACAAGCTTGGTTTGACACAGGTTCTCTTTCTCACAGCCTGTCTACTGGTATTGAATTCACCAGTGAAGAAACCGACAGAGCGACCTATTCAGTTGATACAACAGCTCCCGGCGGTGTAAGCATTCCTCGAGGTGGTTGTGATCAGTTTGGTGCAGGTGAAGCAAGCGGGTATAATTGTACCGATCTTTACGCACCTAACCCAAACGACCCATGGGCTGGAACATATACACTTGGCACCCCGACCAACACAACTGCCGACACAATTGGAGCTTATATCTTTGACTCCATCACTGTCTCAGACAAATGGGTCGTGAACCTTGGCGTAAGAATGGATGACTTCGAAACAGAAACTTCGACTGATCTATCAAATTCCGAAACCATCATAAGCTATCAAGCTGGTGTTGTTTACAAGCCTGCTAATAACACAAGCGTATATGCATCCTTCGCCACAGCTGCCACGCCATCAGGTGTGACAATTGGTGATGGTGGCGACAATATCTCAACGACAAATCAGGACCTAAAACCTGAGCAAAACCGCAATTACGAAATCGGTGTAAAATGGGAACCCGGCTCAGGTGATATAGCACTAAACGCCGCCATCTTCCGTAATGAGATACTAGACGGCCACGTGGCAACTGCTGCAGGCCGCGGTGCTCCCCAACAAGCTATTGGTGAACAGCGTGTGGATGGTATCGAACTAAGCGCTTCAGGTAACATTACATCCAACTGGGGTATATTTTCAGGATACAGCTATCTGAATTCAGAAATCATTGATGCCGGCCCGGTTAATACCGACCAAGTTGGTAACAAGATGCCAAACACACCTGAACACAGCTTCACAATTTGGACGACTTACGACCTGTTTGAAAAAGCTCAGATTGGTGGCGGCGCAAGCTATATGTCTGAACGTTTCGGTAATACAGCAAACACAAAAAGTGTGGATGATTACTGGCGTTTCGATGCAATGGCATCCTACGATTTCACAGACAATATTGCCTTTCAGCTCAATATGAATAACGTGTTCGACGAACGTTATTTCGAACGTGTCTATTCCACACACATGGCAACAGTCGCGGCCGGACGAACTGTTATCGCAAGTCTGAAATTTAAATACTGATCCTTAGTTCAGGACCACCGTTTAGACACTGTGGTCCTGATCTTTTACTGACGAGTACAATGTAAATGCTGGTTCGAATACCGGACGTTTTATCCAAAACGCAAGTCTCCGAAATGCGCCATCTCATCGATGGCGCAAACTGGGTTGATGGGAATGTAACCTCTGGAAGTCAAGCTGCACTGGCAAAGCAGAATGAACAATTGGCTGGTGACACTTTGCAAGCCCAGCAAGCAGGTAATATCATTCTGGACGCACTCCAGACCAACCCACTCTTCATATCCGCAGCGTTACCACATAAGGTCTATCCGCCTTTGTTTAATCGTTATGCGGGCGGCCAGAATTTTGGCAATCATGTCGACAACTCAATCCGCCCTCTTCCAAATAGTGATTTTCGAATTCGCACAGACCTTTCCGCCACCCTGTTCTTAGCTGAACCTGATAGTTATGATGGTGGTGAGTTGATAATAGATGACACTTACGGATCGCATTCCATTAAGCTGGATGCAGGCGATATGATTTTGTACCCTTCCACGAGCCTGCACCGTGTCACACCAGTCACCCGTGGCGTAAGGGTTGCCTCATTCTTCTGGCTCCAAAGCATGGTACGTGATGATGGCCAGCGAACTCTTTTATTTGATATGGATAGGTCTATCCAAGCATTAACCGCAAGCAATCCTGACCATCCTTCGATCGTCCAGCTCACGGGCGTCTACCACAATCTCGTGCGCAGATGGGCTACTGTCTGATCTGCATTTAAATACCGTCGAGAAAGGCCATTAGAAATGGAACCGACACAAGCAATTATAGCCGACACTAGCAAATCAGGCGGTGCGCTCGACCTAATGATCACAGGTGGTCCCGTCGTATGGCTGTTGATCGTGTTGTCAATCATTGCGCTGACAATAATCATCTACAAGCTTATACAATTTGTTTTGCTGGGGATTGGAAAAACAGAGCATATCGAACGCGCAATTCAACTTTACCGTGATGGAAACAAAACCGAAGCGCTGGCAGCTGTTCAAGGAGCCAAAGACCCTACTTCCATAGCAGTGGCAACGGCTATTCGTGGCAATATGCGTCCAGATGCAAGCGACGAAATCGTCCGCGAAGAAGTCGAACGCGTTGCAAGTTTAGGCATTTACGGACTAAAATCACAAATTAGCATTCTAGACCTGATCGGCTCACTTTCTCCTCTTCTCGGCCTATTGGGAACCGTCATGGGAATGATCCAAGCATTTCGCGCCATGGAAGCCGCGGGCCGCAACGTCGATCCAGCCATCCTATCTGGCGGTATCTGGGCAGCCCTTTTGACCACTGCTGCCGGGTTGATCGTGGCAATACCCGTTGTGGCAGTTTCCAGTTGGTTTGAACGCGCAATTCAACATACGGCACACCGTACTGAAGACGCTGTGACTCGTATCTTTACACCTGATCTGACGCACCGCAATGAGAACATCTCCAATGAAATTCGCGCAGCTAAATAACAAGCCATCCAGTTCACGTATTTCGATGACGCCACTGATCGACGTTGTCTTCATCCTTTTGTTGTTTTTCATGCTAACCTCTACATTCGTGGTACGGCGTAATATGGACCTAGCAACACCCTCCATTTCATCAGTGACAGATACGACTGACGAAGTAATCCGTCTTGAGCTGAACAAGGACGGGCTGACATTTGAGGGACAGTTATTAACGCTAGATGATATTCATGACTTACTGAATGCACGTCTTACTTCTGGAGATCCTGTTAATCTGTCCATAGGTGAAGGCGTGCCATTGGCCGCGACTGTGGAAGTCATGGACGCCTTAAAGGCATCCGGAGGACGAGCTATTGCACTGCAAACTGTGGAGGTTACACAATGAAACTTTCCACCAGTCAGAATACTGCACAATCAGCGAGCATTGATGATCGCATTATGCCTCTAATCAACATTGTTTTCTTGCTATTAATTTTCTTCCTTGTGGCAGGTGTTATCAAGGATGTAGAGCCAGTAGAAGTTGATCCTCCCGCTTCCATTGCGGAAATTGAAAGTAAAAACTCAGACTTAACGATTTTCATCGCTGAAAATGGCCAACTCGCTTTAGATGATGATTTGCTTGATGATACCATTTTCAAAACGAAGTTAACTGCCATAATCACCAACCATCCTGAAAAATCTGTACGGATCGTGGCCGACAAGAACATTGATTCCACGAAGGTAATCGACATATTGGAAACGCTTCGTCAGGCTGGGTCATCACAGGTAAAACTCACCACGCGTGTTAAGGAAGCACCATGAACCAGAAACATATTATCTGGAGCGTTGCTTTTGCAGGCGCAGTTATTGCGCATAGTGCTGCATTGTTGGGGTTTTCTTCTTCGCCAAGTGCTGCGTCGCCGGCATTACCCGTTGTTGAGCATGAAATACTGCTAATGCCTTTAGGTTCTCTAGAAGGCGCGATCGAAGAGCCCACTGAACCAGAGCAAATTGAAGAACCACCTGCACCACCACCTCCACCAGCGCAACCGCCACCCAAACCATCACTCAAGCCGGCTACGAAAGTTCCAACCACTACCGCTCCCATTCTCCCCCCCGCAGAGCCAATAGTAGCAAGTACACTGACTGCTGTACCTGAACCGACAGTGACACAAGCAATTTCGGCTTCCACTAAGACAACGGCACAGCCAGTTAAAACTGGAGGAAACACAACTGCAAACAAAGCTTCGAAACCACCAAAATTCGGAGTTCCCAATGGCGTTAAAAAAGAGCAAGCGAGCTATGCTGGACTGCTTCAAGCTTGGTTCCTCAAACACAAAAGATACCCGCACCAAGCGCGTGCACGCCATCAAGAGGGTGTCGTGAAGGTTTGGTTCAAAATAGACCAACAGGGCAATATCCTAGAAAAGCGAATCGAAAAAAGTTGCGGTTTCTCTATTTTAGATAAGGCAACCCTAAGCCTATTGCAGAAGGCCTCCCCCGTCCCTGCACCACCTCAAAAGCTCCTCGCTACCGACTTAACCTTTGTCGTGCCAATTGCTTTTACAATCAAATAGATAAACATTTAAATGTATGACCTACAGAAATTTCGTCACGCCTTGATATTAGAAATTTGCTTGAATTTCAGCCCAGTAAAGTCCATTTAACTTTGGTCAGACATCGCCGTTTGAGATGTTTCTTTTATAGAATTCATATTTTCCAACTTGCGAGAACATCCTCAGTACGGATTAATAAGGCGAAGTTTTTCTGCATAATTTCAAGAGCACTTAGATGAAGTTCAGGTTCATAAGCAGAGCAAGCGTCTGAAACAATAAATGTATTGAAATTCCTATGGAATGCGTCATTAGCTGTCGAAAATACGCAGCAATCAGTTGTAAACCCAGTAAATAACATTGTATCGATGCCCTGTTTCCTAAGCTTGCCTTCAAGTTCAGTGTCATGAAAGCCATTGAACATAAGTTTGGGTATCTCGATATCTCCAATTTCTGGGAAAATGCGGTAATAAACGTCCCCTTCACCCTTGCGACAAATTGCTTGACCACCGGGCATTCCACGACGCTCATACAATTTTTTGACCGCTTCTGAATCCGTTTCCGGCGACGTCACCACTCTCATGTGAACAACAGTCACACCAACTTTCCTTGCCGCTTCAACCAATTTCTCGATACGGTTAATAGTGGGTTCGACAGTTGTCATATCTGCCCCATATTGAGCAACCAGCCCATCGGGTGCGGTAAAATCCTTTTGAACATCTACCACTGTAAGACAAGTCTTTGACGGTATAATCATACCATTGAGTTGGTCCGATGCGATATGTGGCAGCTCCGAGGCTAACTCATTCATCATTGGAATTCCATTTGCTGGCGAGCGATATAGGTAAACTTCAATGCAATGAAATGTAAGCCTATTGACCATCACTGCTTGATATAATGCGTTCAAAAACTTGATATTGGGTGTTCTCAAAGCACTTATTACTCTTTCCAATAGCAAAAAGTGGCAACAAATCAGATCGCTATCAACATCCAGCCATCTAAATTACTGAGGCTATACTGCTATAAACGAACCGAGCAACCTCAAGTGCCCCAAGCCTAACTCCTTCATCTTTTCAAGCAATAGGCCGTATAGCTACACCATCCCCAGATCTACCTGAAAGAGAACAGCCCCCCTTCATTGCGATCACAACTTTATCCCGCCGTGTGCTCTTGGACACAAAACAAATAAAATTTTGTGCGCTGAGAAACAAGAACCTCTCTGGTCAGCATGTCAGGTTAAAAACCAGAAAGCGGTCTGATTAGGCACGCTAAGATCCTACAGGATGGACAACATGTCGAACGGCATTTCCATGAGTGCGGGCAGTAAACTTGGGGCGCTTGGCACTCTCGACCTTCTAATTAACGCTGCAACTTTTTGTTCGTTGGGCGTCATCCTGCCTAGCATGGTTCAGGAATTACACTGGAATTGGTCAACCGCAGGTCTAGGCTTCACCATTCTCGGCGCTTGCGCAGGCGGCTCATCGATGGTGCCAAGATATTTGATTAGAAAATTTGGAGTTAGAACCACTATTGGAGCTGGTGCAATTCTAATGTTCTTTGGTTTCCTGCTATTATCCAAAACGACAAATTTGCTTCACTATTATGCCGGCGCTGCAATGTGTGGTGTGGCCTACCAATCAATGACGATGATACCTGCAACTTTCGTCATAACGCGCGTATTCAAACATACATCTACAGCTATCGGGATATATGCTACTCTGGGAGCTCTAGGAAACGTCTTAGGTCCTTGGATGGTGCTAACTACCTTGGGCGTAGAAGGAGAAACTTGGCGCTCATATTGGATGTATCAAGGTGTAATTATCTTAATCCTTGGTATCGCGACTGCTATCATTATCGGCTTCCAAGGTGAGTTTTCAAAACCCGCTGCCTCGGAACTTGATGAAGAGAAAAATAAGCCTTCGCCACTGCCGCCTCCCCCTAAGCATCTTTTTGGAAAGATCTACCGTACAGACACAGACTGGACCCCAAAACAGGCCATGGCGACGCCTCAGTTTTACATTCTGTTTGCAAGTTACGCTCTGATAACAATGTGCTTAATTACAATTACGAGCCTGTCAGTTGCACATCTGACGGAAAATGGCGTCTCGAACAGAATGGCAGCAGGTATGCTAAGTTTGGAAGCGTCGGTTGCAGTCATAATGCGAGCCGTTTCTGGATACCTTGGTGACCGAATGGAGCCAAAAAAATTACTTACTGCAGCACTATTAACAACCTCAATTGGTACATTACTGCTTGCAAACTTTCATGAGGACCATTCCCTCTTTGTGTATGCGATAGGTACCGGCATTGGATTTGGAACGGTTCAACTGTGCTGCACTATCTTGTTGCTCAATTACTTTGGCAGAAAATACAATCTTGAACTATTTTCAACCATGTTACTTGGCGGTGCGATTTCCGCGTTCGGGCCTTTAGTCGGCGGTATTATTCGCGATACAACAGGCAGTTTCGTTCCAGTATTCTTGATCCTATTTGTACTCAGTTTAGCAACAGGAATAATGACGCTCTTCATGCGCCCACCTGTGTTGAAACCATCCTCAGAAAGACAATTTCCAGAGAACGAGCCTTACGCTCAGACTGCTGCGACTAACAACTAATAAATTAGATATCCGGAGAAATGTTCAATGTCCCTTCCAGATAAAATGTTTGGCGTATTTCTTCCAATAGCCAATGGCGGTTGGATCATTTCAAACACAACGCCAGAACTTAATGGCCTGTATGAGCAAAACAAAAAGGCTGCTCAACTCGCGGACAAAATTGGGCTAGACTTCATAATGTCTATGTCAAAATTTCGAGGTTTTGGTGGTGAAACAAACCACTGGGGCGTATCGATGGAATCCATGACTATGATGGCAGGTTTGGCAGAGGCAACCGAGAATGTGAAGGTTTGGACAACAATGCATTCTCTTCTTCACAATCCCGCTGTCGTCGCAAAAATGGTAACAACGCTCGATCACATTTCGAATGGCCGTGCCGGTTTGAATATTGTTTCTGGTGCCTACATCGATGAATTCAAGCAGATGGGGGCTTGGCGCGAAGATGTAAACCATGACGAACGCTATGATCTTGCAGACGAATGGATCACAGTCATTAAAAAATTATGGAGTGAAGATCACATCGATTTTGATGGTAAATACTTTAAAATGGAAGATTGTGAACATGCGCCTAAACCAATCTCTAGACCACGCCCCGACATTATCTCTGCAGGTCAATCCGACCGCGGTTTAAACTTCGCAACAAAACATGCTGATGCTTGTTTCATTGCAGGAAGAGACATGGACCAACGCCTCTCTTATAGTCGTCGTGCACGTGAGATAGCTGATGAAAACGAGCGCACAATAAAAGTGTGTTCGATGTGTACCGTCATCCATGACGACACCGATGAAAAAGCTCTCAAACGTCTTCAAAAATATGAGGAAGGCCGAGACATGGGTGCCATCATGAAACAGATGGAAAGCTGGGGGCTGCAAGGCGACAATCTTTTGCAATCAGCGAAAAAAGCCGGATGTAGTCAAAACCATACCGTTGTAGGCTCTCCTGAGACCTGTCGACAAAAAATTGAAGAACTCGTTGAAAAATGCGAAATTGATGGTGTCATGTTGATTTACCCAGAATACGAAGAAGGTCTAGAAATGACAGGGACCGAAATTCTGCCTCACTTGCGCCAACGCTATTCTGCATTAGTAAGTTAAGATTAGCGCAACCATAAAATCTGACAAATTGAGCTATCATCTATACCCGCTTTGTCGGATTTTAATCCGCACATTATAAAATTCCGCCTGAGTTACGGCTATGGCTGAGCTAAAGCTGACCCATAAAACGAATTTACCACCCCTAGGCAAGAGTCACAAAAAATGCCCACTGAATTTAGCAATATTATCGAAGCCCCTTTTGCGATAAGCGAAGAAGACAAAATTCGTCTTGAACAAGCTATCGATAGCGAAGAATTGACTAAATTAGCTCTTGAACTGGGAAATATCCCTAGCCCAGCAATGGGAGAACTTCAGGCTGCAAATTTTGTTCACGATTGGCTTACAGAAGAAGGATTTCGGCCTCGTAAAGTAGGTGCCACCCCAGAGCGACCAAATGTGGTTGCGACTTATGGCGGCTTTGGTACAGGAAAAAACCTACTTATGGCGGCACATCTGGATACGGAAAGCCCGATGTGGGATGCCCAACTTGACTCTTACAAATTTAGACCCGAGTCACTTGAAAACCCTGAGTGGAACAATTGTTGGTTGGAAGATGGAAAATTTCATGGATACCCAATATCCAATGACAGAGGACCAATGGCTTGCTTCTTAATTGCGACCAAAGCGCTCAAAAAATGTGGAATTGAGCTAGCAGGTAAACTTCAAATTGTTGCGACTCCTGGAGAAATTGGACCCGAACCCATAGAAGAAGCTGAAGGCGTTGGGTATATGGGGAAAGATATTGGCGCAAGCTATGTCTTCCACCATGGCGGTGTGTCCCCTGATTATGCAATAGCAGCTGAAGGCTGTGACTTTGGACTCACTTGGGTTGGATGCGGATATGTCGTTTATCGCATTCGACTTTTTGGTGAAGCCATATTCACACCGACCATTAATCACCCAGAAAAAGCCAGCGATCACCCCAACCCTATCTACAAGCTAGCGGGTGTGCTTCAGCCACTCTTGGACTGGAGCAAGAATTACGAAGAGAACGCTAAGTACGAATGTGAAGGTGGAACTGCCCTACCCAAAACACAAATATCATCTATCCGCGCCGGTGTTCCTCACGCATTTGGAGCTGGTACGGAAGTATGTTCGCTATATTTAGAGGTTGGGCTTCCCCCGAACCAAAAGCAAAGCGAAATCTTACAAAGCCTAGAATTACACTTGCGCGCAACATCCGACCTTGATTTCGAAATAGAACCCGTTGTCGTAAGGCTTGGACAAGAAGCAAAAGATGATGAAGTTGCACCATTGGTGGGAGCTGTAAATGAAGCCACTAAACTGACACTTGGCGAGCAAGTTAAGAGAGCTGACCCGATATATTCGAGCATGTGGAGAGATCACAATTTATTCAACATGCATCGCATTCCATCGATAACGACAGGTATGCCACGCTGGAGACCAACTCCAGAAGATATGGCCAAGAGTGCTCTCATCTACGCCTTAACAGCCATTGCTGTGTGTGGGAAAATATCCAGTGAAGATAAACTTACCAGAAAATCAGCTTTATGGGGTGAAACAAACCCATTGGACAAACGTTAAATGGATAAAATGGCTTCATACACTTCAATGGAATTTCGCACTGCCATGGGCTCATTCTTGAGCGGGGTAACAGTTGTGACAACACAAAAGTCTGACGGATTACCAACAGGTGCTGCCGTAAATGCCTTTAGTTCCATTTCGTCATCCCCTGCGACTCTAATGGTAAGTTTGGACCACAACAGTCGAACACTGGGTTTTATAAAAGAAAGTAAGGTATTTGGTGTCAACATTTTAGCAAAAAATCAGCTGGATATTGTGCGTCATTTTGCTTCAAAAATCGACAACCCATTTGGAGCCACCCC
Source organism: Hirschia sp. (assembly GCF_058892565.1). Taxonomy (NCBI): domain Bacteria; kingdom Pseudomonadati; phylum Pseudomonadota; class Alphaproteobacteria; order Hyphomonadales; family Hyphomonadaceae; genus Hirschia; species Hirschia sp. The sequence goes on from NZ_JBZXVU010000009.1 coordinate 99,807, forward strand.
TCACCGGATCATGGCATCTGGTGCACCAATTATCGAAGACTCATTGGCTTGGTTCGAATGCTCTATAGCAGATATATTTAAATCAGGGGACCATGACATAATCATCGGTCACATAACGAGCCTCTATTCAAACCCTGAACTTTCTCCACTAGGATACTTTCGAGGTGAACTTCTAACGACTGTATAATGAAGTGAGATAAAATCAAAAGCTAAAAATTATTAATTCAGCCTATTCCTTGAAGTGAAAATCTCAGTCACCCTTGAATAGAAAATTGTAGACTTAAAGATGGTGAATTTCTTTACTAATAGCTACTACCGAAATGATATTCCTTGCCCTAGCAGCATTGTTTATAGCAACTCTTTCAAGCTCAATCCTGTGTCAGATATCTTCCACTTATCTATGACTTTCTGAGATTGAATTAGCTTTTTTCCAACCATAAAATCGGGTGGGGAATTTATTGCGTCTACCGCCAGAAGTTTATCTCCTAAGAAGTACCAAACAGAAAATTTTTCATCACAAAGATTGCCACGTATAATCGATTGATCAAAGCCCCCAAGCAAGCCAGCAGTTTGCAATTTCAAATCATTTTGATCAGACCACAACCAAGGAACATCGACCCGAGGGCGAGGCAATTGCATAATAGATGCTGCTGTAAGATTCCCTTGCTCAATTGCGTTATGAACACTCTCAAGTCGATGGTGGCCTCCCAATTGAGCAATTGGACGTGCTGCACAATCTCCTGCCGCCCAGACACCATCGACAGAAGTCTTTGCATCTTCATCTACTAGGATACCATTTTTACAAGCAATGCCGGCACTCTCAGCGATTTCAGAATTAGGTCGTATTCCTACCCCCATCAACACGATATCAACAGAGACCTCGCCATGATGTTCGGTCTGAATGCCACAGACATGCCCGTCACGACCTTCAAACCCCACAACTTTGGCACCAAAATGAAATGTCACACCATTCTTAGTGTGATATTGAGTCAAAAACTCTGCGACTTCCACTCCAGATACGCGTGTGAGTATCCGGTCTGCAGCTTCAAAAACACTCACTTCCATGCCATATCCAGAACAAACAGCTGCCGCCTCAAGCCCAATATATCCGGCACCAACAATGGCAATTTTTACACCTGGTTTGATATAGGGACGCAGAGCATCAACATCTGAAATCTTACGAAGAGACATGACCCCATTCAAATCTTTCCCTTCGACGGCAAGGACATGCGGGTCTGATCCGGTTGCGAACACAAGTTTTTCATACTCAATCTGTTCACCCGACGACAATATGACCGTGCGCATTTTGCAATCAACAGCATGCACATGGCTATTCATTTTCAATAAAATATTGTTCGTTTCAAACCAAGAAAGTGGCTTTAAGTGCAGACGTTCGCAATCACTTTCTCCTTTAAGGTAGGCTTTTGATAAAGGTGGGCGCTGATAGGGAGGATGTGCTTCCTCACCTACCAACACAATTGCCGTTTCTGAGCCATATTTCCTGAGAGATATTGCGGTTTGTATCCCTGCCTGACCTGCTCCTATAATCACAATCATACCATTCTCGACCTAACAATATTTCTTAAAATTATTTAAAAGCAACAGCTTATAAAGTTAAAGAACATTACTAGAAAGGCGATTGTGCGCAATAAATCAAATGGATACAGACGTGTTTAGACAACATTTCGAGCATAAAAGATCAAATTGCATCAATGAAGGGTTATTCGACTAAGCAGACAATTTTTCACCAGCAACAGTCACACGAAATCCAGACCGAACATTTGGAAAATAATCCCAAACGGCTAAGTGTTGCACAGCCAAATTATCCCACATCACGATTGAATGAGGCTCCCAAGTAAAACGCATTTGAAAATTGGGATTTTTGATATGATCAAAGAGAAAATTCAAAATTGCATCGCTCTCCTCTTTTGGTAGTCCTTCGATGTAAGTGGTGTTCGAGGAGTTGACGAATATGAATTTTTTACCGCTTCGTGGATGGCGCGCGATGACTGGGTGAATAGTCGCTGGATACCGCTTATCATAATCTTTAAACAAGCGATGATACACAGGATTACTATCATGCATAGCATATAAGCCATCTAGATAATCCTTCATCTTATCCGATAATGCATCATACGCTTTAGTCATGCTGCAAAAACATGTATCTCCTCCAGTTTCTGGAACGGTGTGCAGATAAAGAATGGAACCGAGCGGAGGTTCATCACTCGCACTTAAATCCGCATGCCAATTCTCGCCTGCTACATATTTCGAATCTGCATCTGCATGAATAGCAACAATTTCAGGATGCTCCTCAATTCCAGGAACAGCAAAGTGGATTGCTAATGGTCCATATATTTTGCCCATAGTCTTGTGAGCTTCATGACTAATTTCTTGATTACGAAACCCTAGCACTTGATATTGGGTCAATGCTGAACGCAATTCTTCCGCAGCCTCGTCCCCGATAGCTTGCTCCAAATCAATGTCAGACAGTTCAGCCCCCATATAGGGAGTTAAACGTTTCACTGAAAAACTCTGATATTTTTTCTTTTCCGAAGATTTAGACACAAAGCTTGCCTTTCTTATAAACGACCTATTTGACAAGATGATAAAACTACAACGATTACGCACCGCCCTTGGAACAAGAACGGTGCGTGACTGATCTAAGCTATAAGCTTAAAATTCGTATCCAAAAGTGACCAATAACATACGTGGCGCAACGTATTCGTTACTGATTGTTCCACTTGAATAAGGGTCAACAAATCGGCCAGCAACACCCTCTTCATCTGTAATGTTCGTCAATGAAACGGATGAGTACCATGGCTGATCATTAGGTTCATATTTGAAGTAGGCATTCCACATACCATATGACGGGACATCATCAGCGCCAGTCGTGTTAAAGACCCTTGCCTGATATTCACCAACATATAAACGCTCTAGCCGTGAGGTGAATGTTCCGTGATCACCAATTGGTTGGAACCAAGACGCATTTAGATTGTATGTTACATCAGCAAGGTTTGGAGGTGTATTTCCATTTACCTGCACTGCTGCTGATTGACGTGCTAAAAACCAATCATACGACCATGGATATGTCAGACCTGCGGCAACTACTGCATCACCAGCTTCATCTGCCAAGCGACGATCCAATGCTAAATAATCTTCAGAGATCTCTCCATCAAGCAAGGCCAAATTACCTCCAAGCTGAAGACGGTCATCCATAAGAAGGACACTACCCTCAATCTCCAAACCCCATGTTTCAGCACTTGGGATATTACCAATACCACCAGAATAAGGAATTGGGTCTTCTTCAATAAACTGCATGTCGTCATATTTGTTATAAAACAGAGACGCATTCAGAGAAGCATTGCCACCCAGCAACGTATTTTTAGATCCAATTTCAATAGCTTCTACTATTTCAGTTTCATATGTCGATTTTACATTTAGTGCAGAATTCGAACCCGGATTCAGTCCGCCCGGTTTGTAGCCACGTGACCAGCTTGTGTAGATCAGATTATCTTCAGTTGCTTTGAAGTCCAATGCAACTTTACCTGTCCACGTATTTGAATCAAATTCATTCTCCGAAAACTCACTATAATAGCTAGCTGAACGCCCCTCATATTTATCAACATTGTAGCGCGCACCGAATGTTGTGCTCAAACGCTCCGTAAGAGGAACATTTACTTGAAAGAACGGAGAGAAAGCCTCACGATCAACAAATGCAATATTCTCATAAGCTAAATTCGCTGGAATCTCACTTGCTAGAGTGTCTCTAGGTAAGACGGGCAAACCTGGGATAAAAGTTGCGTCTGTGTCTCTATATTCAACAACATATTGGTTTGATTCAGATTGAGAGAAAAACACTCCCCCGATCCAATGAACAGGTGAATCAGGCAATGAACTTAGTGACAACTCTTGCATTAGAGTATCAGCTTCAGTTGACCAAGTTGCAACGTGATCATAGCCACCAAAAGTCTCTAAATCTAAACGGTCACCATCAAAAGATTGATCATGTGTCAAAGATTGAAAACTTGTAACAGATTTCAGCGTACCGAAATCAAGATCATAATCGACATTCAAAGTCGTTAAACCTGAGTGCATTTTAAATTTAGCAGGAAAATCCTGTGTTAAAACACGGATATCCGGTTCTGGATCATCAATATTTTTGAGAGCACCACCGTTATGTTTATCATTATAATAAGTGTGTGAAAGCGTTACAGAAAGATCGTCAACAGGTGACCATAGAGCCGCAAGACGATAATGTTCATTATCTGCATCATCCAATTCATAACCGCCGGGAATGCCGGTTGCCTCAGCATAACCATCATGGGACATCTGTTGAACAGATGCACGTACAGCGAAAGTTTCTCCGATGGGTACGTTAAGAGAGGCAAACCCTTGAGTGTGGTTATAATCACCTAAAGTTGCTTTAAAATCTCCACCAAACTCACCCAGCTCAGGTTGATTGGTAATAACATTTATTGACCCCCCGGTTGAACTTTGACCAAACACTGTTCCTTGAGGGCCACGAAGAACCTCAATACGGTTGACATCAAAAAACCCCATATTTAGAGCGATGGAATTGGGTAAGAATGCACCATCAACGTGAAAAGACACACCGGGAACAGTTGAAAAATTCTCAGGCGTTTGTTGACCAACTCCCCGAATAGTCACAATGCGCTCAGACCCACCACTTTTCGAAACCATCAACCCCGGAACATAGCCATTAAGTTGGCTAGCATCTGTGATACCCGCTTGCGCTAAAATTTCATCCGTTATGGCACTCAATGCTATTGGAGCATCTTGCAAAGTTGTTTCATTTTTTTCACCATAAATGGTGATAGCATTCATTGTCTTAACATCATCAGGTTCAGCAGCTACAGCTGCACCTTCTGTTTCTTCAGCGGTAGCTATCAATGTATTTTGAGCAGCCAACAAAACAGCTAAAACCGCAGCCCCATTTCGAATTCTCATTTTAAACGAAGTCATGTCACAATCCCTCTTCACCTAAACTCAATTAAAAAACACCTGACTAAATTAATCTTAGGTCTATCAACGAGATGATTACTTGATCGGACGCGCCATATATTTTGCGTTTTTGTGACATACTGAACATAAAAAAATGTATATTTATTACAAAGACATCTACAAACAAAAATATCAATTCAATGCATATGTATATTTAATCATAACAATATGAAATGATTTATATTTACATTGAATACATATATACTTAACAAAATTTCACACTAAGAATAAATGCCTCAGCATACAAAGGAGACAAATTTAAAATTATGCTATTTACTTATTGAATACATGTTTTTTAATAAAAATTCACTTCCAATTGCTAAAACAAATAACCCAAATGCACAAAGCAGCAAAATAGGCGCGAATGTCCCAAGCTTGTCCGCAGTTACCCCTGCAGCAAAAGGGGCGAATGCAGCTATCGATGAAATCTGATGGCATCCGCCCAAAAGTTGAGCACCCAATTGGTTTCCGAACATCTCAACAAGCAAAACCATCGTCGCAACAACAACGATACCCCAACCAGCCCCAAACAAAATTGAAGCAATAATTAAAACCATAGGCGAACTAGCAATTGAAAAAAGGCAGAGACCTAAAGCATGCACCGCTATACTTGCAGCCATCATATGCCGAGTTGTGAAGCGCTCACAAAGGCTACCTGCAACACCTTTAGTTACAAGTGACACAAACGCCATAAACCCTAAAGATGCAGCAGCAAGACTTGGCCCAATCCCCAAACTCTCCAAATGCCCCACCGCAACAGAATGTATTGTGGTCACAGACGCAAGATTCAATGTGATTACAGAGGCGATAAGCCAAAAAGCCGGAACCTTAAATCCATTCTTCAATGCTGCAATCTCAGAAACACCTTCGTTCGCCCCCCCTCTATTCTCGGAAGGCTTCGTAATATTGAGCTCTCTAATTACCAAAAATGCTAAGGCACAAAGGAAAAAAGCTATTCCTCCCATAATCAACCAGTGCTGACTCCAACCGACTAAGTCCATCGTATAATGAGCAACACTAGGCCCAGCAATATCACCAATACCTCCCAGCATGAGATACAATCCGATCATTTTAGGCGTTGTGTCTGGAAACCAACCCCCAATCAACCAGACGGCCGTCACATTACCTGCTAAAGAAAAACCCATTCCAATTAAAGTAAGCGCAATGAAAAACAGCCAAATCTGAATCGCCGAAGCAGCGAGAAAAAAGCCGACAGAAATTATAAAAAAACCAATGCAAAAGGTCGCTCTTGGACCGATAAATTTCAGTAATATACTCGGCAAAAAGCTGGTCAGCCCCACAGCCAAACCCAACACCGTAAAGCTTAATCCTGCTTCGGAAAAAGACCAACCAAGCTCTTCCGACATTTTATGGAGCGCAACACCAAGCGATGAAAAAGTTGTTGCGTTCAAAAAAAAGAACCCAACAACGAGGATAGTGAATACACCCCATTTTCGTATCATGTCATAAAACCGATCTCTAAAATTTTATTTAAAAACAAACCAATCAATTCATTCGAACGGCTCGGTACGTCCCCGCAAGCCAAATGAGTAACTGACTAAGTCATGCTCACTTTGACGCAATTGCATCTCAAGTCTTGATACTGAACGTTCTAAAATTTGTGTGATCGCTCCAGTGGAATGCTGATCATCAACAGCGACGATCAATTTATAATGCGCATGCGGTAAAGAATATCGACGAAATAAGTCTCACAAGACAATCAAGTACTCTAACCGAGAGACACCCCGTTACCCCGACACTTAGACCTAGGGGTTTTCATAAATTTGAATCGGATTCGATGTGAATAAAGATCCATCAACAATTACTCGAGGCATTGTATTCGCCTTGGCGGGTTTTGCATTTTTTGCAACCAAAGATGCAATTGTCCGCCTAATGGCTGGAGGCGTTTCTCCATTTATGTTGGGATTTCTGGCCTGTATCTTTTCGTTATTGTTGACACCAATCATGAAAGACAAAAGCGACAAGATGATCCATCTCATCCGCCCCAAAAATCCAAAACTTTGGATATTGCGAGGCGTATTACAAACCATAGGTATTGTATCAGGCATTGTCGCCTTTACGCTTCTTCCAATTGTTGAAGCATTCTCACTGATATTCCTAATGCCAATTATGATTTCGATACTTTCTATGATCTTCCTGAAGGAGAAAGTTAACCTTTCGACATGGGTCACAATAGCAATTGGTCTTGCCGGAACGATGATCGTCTTACGACCAGGTCTACGCGAGCTTTCAATAGGACATTTAGCGGCATTCACCCTGACATTTACATCCGCCAGCGTATTTGTGATTTTACGTCACTTGAAGGATAAAGAACGGACAATATCTCACTTTGGCGCAGCAACGTTATTGCCACTTGCTTTCAATAGTATTTTTGTCATACCAACTTTTGAAATGCCAGCCATGTCGCTTTGGCCATATATCGCTTCCTACGCAACCTTTATCGCGTTGGGAAACCTTATGGTTATATTTGCATCCCGGAATGCACCAGCAAACTTAATAGCCCCCACACAATATTCTCAAATCATCTGGGCGGTCGGCTATGGAAGTTTCCTTTTCCATGACCCAATTGACCTCCCCACAATTGCTGGCCTCACATTAATTTTATGTGCCGGATTATGGAAATTTACGCCTTTACAAAATTTAGGAAACAAACAAAGCACCGCCAATACATCTTGACGGTGAAATATGGGGACACACGACGATTACGCTATTGAGCAGGCATCCTCAAAAGACAACCGAGGCAATCGCCCTTTAATAGAAGCAGGGTCTCCAGCACCAATATTTATCAAGAAGTTCGACTTTACGTTGGTTCCGGCAAAAAATTCAGCATCAACTCCGTCGTGATCAAAACCTGACATAGGTCCACAATCATAACCAAGGCTTCGCGCAGCCATTATCAAATATCCACCCTGCAAACTTGAATTCCTAAAGGCTGTTTCATATTGCACTTTTGGATCAGTAAACCACGCAGCAGCGCCAGGAAAGTGTGGGAATAATTCAGGAATTTTTTCTCCAAAATCCAGATCATAACCTACGATAACACATGCCCCTGCTGCCATTGTTTTATCGAGATTTCCTTTGGATAGATGTGGTTTGAGACGTTTAAAACCATCCTCAGTGGAAACAAAAACAAACCGTGCGGGAGACGCATTCGTTGCTGTTGGCCCCATTTTGGTTAGATTATATATCTTTTCAAAATCAGCCTTCGACAGAACTCTATCCTTCCAGCCATTATAGGTGCGCGCCTCTAGAAACAACTTATCTAAACTGGCTTGCTCTAGTGATGAATATTCCACGATTAAAAGTTCCTTTTCATATGCTATCACGGACAAATAATTCACATGATTTTAGATAGTCTTGTGAACAACCGCACTCAGACTTGATAGTGTCAGCCCTAAAAAATTTAAAAGGGGCATGAAGATATGACTTCAGCCCCTTATTGCAAAATACAGTTTCAATAGAAATCAATGGAATTGAGTTTTATAAAATAATTCGCGGTACGGCTGCTTCAGTAATTTTAAAATTTCCCAGATTGTCCTCAACAACACCTTCACGCGGCTTTTGCCGAACTTGAACAACACCATTTTTTCCAAAACCATCAACGACTGGTCGCCCCGCATCACGGCTCAACCATAAGCGCAATAAATGCCTTTTACGCTGAGGCTCCGGGTAATCCTCAAATCTTGTGCGCGAATGCAAAGCGGCATAATTTGATAACCACTGTATATCGCCGGGACGGAAATCCATCTCAATTGCCATACCCGGCTCATATGTAATTTCGTCAAACAGGTTTAACACTTCAATCTGTTCTGGCGTTAAACGCGGCACTTCAGGATACTCTTGCGCTGTGAGCACGTATAAAGATCCTGCATACATACTAAATACGCCCTCTTCCAAGCTAATCACAGGTGAGCTATAGGAATTTGCAGGCGCTTTAGGATCTTGTCGCCTCCAATCCCAATGGAATGGCTCAAGCAGTAAAGGCGCTAGATCTGGCCTGCGTTTCAAGATTTCATTGTAAATTTCAGCGCCTGATACGAGACAAGATTTACCTCCATCTTTAGCTGGCCGTAAGCACATCAATGCAACAATATCAGAGCTATCAGAATGATAAGTAAGTTCATCTTTGACCTTGGATGACAAAGCTGTTGGATCATCCATGGTTTTATCTGAAGTCGCGTAAATGTTATCAATCACGTCTCCCAATTCGTTCTGACGAATTGGATCTCCCATGTGCAAACCAAGAATATAGTAAATCGCAGCCGACAACGCATCAGAATACAAATGCGTGCGCAGCCCGCGAACAAGAACAAAACCACGCCCATAATCCACGTCATGGCCCCATGCATTTATAGCATCGGCACACTGCTTGAGTGGATACTCCTCTGCTGTCACAAACCTTAGGTCTGGATCATCATTCACAAATTTCGAACCAAGTGTCTCTAATTCATCTATCTGCGCATCAGACAGTTGAAAAATCCATTCATTCCCCTTGCCCAGAGTATCCCCTCTCCAAGCGGCTGATCCTTGTACCGGGGTAAGTTCTGATACTGTCGACATAATGTAATTTACTCCAATATTATAAGATCAAATGACTCTGTCCAAATTTATTGTTTCAGAGACAATGTTTTCAAAAAAAGATACCGAGTATGCAAGAAAATTCTTGTCTAAAATCGCATAAAAACTTTCTCATACAAAAATTCTATTTCATATCCTTTTAGGCTGATTGCATCGGTCGCAACTAAACTGCAGTCGACATCGCCAACTCTCGACCTTTTTCAATTTCTTGATGTAATTCCTTCAAATGCTGCGTGGCATAGTTCAAAGCGTCTTCACCTAAAACCTGTAAAAATGGTGGGTCTGTCTTTTCGGCAGTTGCAATAATGGCTTTCGCTACTTTGAAAATATCGCTCGGCTCTTCGCCTTGATGTGCTTTCAAAGTTTGACGTGCCAAATGAGCGGTTTCCGCATAATCTGCGATCTTACCAGATGCTTCTTTTAAGGATCCGCCTGCAAAGTGCGTTCTCATGCCCCCCGGCGCAATATTTGTCACATCAATCCCCAGAGGTTTAACTTCATCGCGCAATGTACGACCAATGCATTCTAACGCAAACTTAGAAGCTCCATATACAGACGTCCCTGCCCACGGTGCCAAACCACTCACGGAGGTAATGTTAATAATATGCCCATGACCTGCTTTGCGCATGAAAGGTAGAACTGCTTGGATCACAGCAATTGCACCAAATACATTGACGTTAAACAGGTCTTGAATTTGCTCAATCTCAGTTTCTTCAAGCGCTCCCGTAAGACCATACCCTGAATTATTCACGAGAATATCTATCGCCCCAACTTCGCTGAGAGTTTGATGAAGTTGCAAAGCGACTTTGTCAAAATCAGAAACACTCAATTGAATAGCATGACTCCGTCCAGGACTAAGTGTCTCAAACGCCTCACAATCATCCGCACCGCGAATGATACCAAAAACTGAATCCCCTAATGCCAAAACTTCTTTGGACAAAGCCAATCCGAGCCCTTTATTGGCTCCGGTAATCATCCATTTCTTACTCACGTTTCAGTTCCCTCAGTTATTTGATTTTTTTGAATTTCGGCCTCAATGTCAGCCAAGAATGGACTAGACGCACTCGCGCCTTTGCTCTCTACTGATAATGAAGAAGCGATACTTGCACGCTGTAGAGCTTCTTTAAGTGAAAGCCCTTGAACGATACCTGCCGCCAGCACACCTGAAAAACAATCACCAGCGCCTGTAGAGTCGACGACTTGTGTAAACCTAGCCGCTACAACGATGACATCTTTGCCATGAACACAAAGAGCACCAGCAGCGCCGCACGTAACGATGACAGCCTGATCATTTCGACTGATCAAACTACGGAGTAGAAGTATAATATCTTCCACGTCTTCAGGAATTTCATCGACGCCACAATACCCTGCCAACTCAACTTCGTTCACAATAATAATATCTGACAATTCAAATAATTTTAGTCGCGCTTCAGCCACAAACGGAGCGGCATTCAAAATAGTCATCGCATGTTTTTTTTGACAACTCTTAAAAAATTGAACAGTCGGCTCGATTGCAGTTTCAAGCTGTGCCAACGCGACCGCCGTGGCGTCATCTAATTTGTTTTCATCAAATTCAAGTTCCGCATTCGCACCCGGCAAAACAACAACTTCATTTTCACCAGCATGATCAACGTTGATATAAGCGCGACCAGAAAATGTTTTCGACTTGGTTTTCACCTGCGCAACATCCACCCCGACTTTTGTCAAATTGTCGACTAGAAATGATGCTTCAGAATCGTCTCCGATACATGCATAAAAAACCGTTTCAACCCCTACCTTTTGAGCAGCCACAGCTTGGTTGGCACCCTTTCCACCCAAAAAATATTCCAACGAACTAGCTATTACGGTTTCACCAGGTCTAGGTAGATTTTCAACTGTTGCAACAACATCTAGATTGACGCTGCCAATCACTGATAATTTTCCCATTTTACACTTCAAACTTCGCTTCAAATTGTTCGCGTGCACCAAAACTTGGTAACATCAATATAAATCCGCCCCCTAGAAGCAGGCAGACAGACATGATCGAAACAGGCGCATTATAGTTTCCAAAAACATCGAACATGAGGTCCATCAAAAACGGAGTGACACCTTGGGTAAAAATCACCACCGAATACACGACTCCAACGATGCTTCCATATGCTTTCAATCCAAAATAACGAGATATAAAGAATGGAAGACACCCAAATTCTGCCCCCAGCCCGATGCCCATCAAAACACCGCCTAAATACACCGCAGGAATACTCGTCCCATATTCAATGAGTAGCAGCCCGACGATAGCAATGATGAACATTGGAGACACAATTTTAGGCGTGTAAAATTTGTCTAAAAGCAAACCTGTTACTACCTGCCAGCCTGCGCCAACCATGGCAAAAACAGAGATAACTCCAGTTGCAACAGACAACTCAAACCCGCGATCCATCACCATGGACACCACGTGGGTAAAAATAGCAGTCACACACCCTGCGCCTAATGCAATAGCCACAAGGACTAGCCAGAATACCCGCATTCTCGCAGCTTCCTTTAGCGTATAGCCTGGCAGCGGTGCAGCTTCCTCAATTTTTTCCTCGGGAGTGATGTTTTCCACTGCTTGTTTCTTTGCTTCACGTAGGAAAAGAAACAAAACCGGAAACCCTAAGCAGATAATAATTGTTCCTATACCGACGAAAGCACCGCGCCAGCCAATATTGACCATCAAAATACCAGCAATAATGGGCATAATGGTAGACCCCAGCCCATTACCAAGACCAGCAGTCAAACCGAGCGCAAAACCCCTCTTGTCGTCAAACCATTCTGAAACCACTTTTGACAAAGCGGCAGTACTAGGAATTGCACCAGCCAACCCAACAAATGCAAACAGGAGATAGAACTGCCAAACACTTCCATTGGCCAATGCAACCATCGCCACAGCTGGCGCAAACAATAAATTACCAACCAAGATAACTCTACGCGAGCCATAAATATCTGATAGCCGCCCCACACAAGGATATACAAACACAGCAATTAGCGAAACAAGCGCCAAGACACCTGATACGGTTGCACGCGGCCACCCAAATTCGGTAGAGATAGGCACCAAAAACAAACTAAAAACAGCACTAACTGTCGGCGTAAAACTCACAATATTTCCGATTGTAGATGCAAACAGAACTTGTGATCTCGCGCGCTTCATAGTCAGTGAGGATATCCCGTTTGAAGCTTGCTTATGGATACTCATACATCCTACTCCTGAGTATAACTTGGCGGGATAACAGGATTATCGCCACCTTTTACCCAAAGGATGATTTCATTGCCCCAAGGGTCACGAAACGCATGATTAAAGCCGTTAAACTCTTTCCAATAGTGATCTTTCCAAAGTATGGTCGCACCTCGTTTTTCGGCTTCACCCAGAATGCGCTCATGTGAATCATCATCACTTACCATCACATAGATGCGTGATTTACGTCCTTCTGAAACCTCTCTTGGTTCCACGCCATCTGGAGAAGGATGAGGCCGCGCATTTAGAGAGCTAGTTATTCCCAAATGCAGGTTTCCAACTTCACTTTGTTCACCATTGGCTAGCTTAAAGTTTTGTCCTGGAACCATTCGATGAAATACACCATGAGGTCGTGGATCATTTTCCCACCCCATCACTGCTGCATAAAACTCACCAGCAGCGGCTGGGTCTTCTGCCATTAGATCAACGAAAATTAAGGTATTTGGGTATGTCATTTTGGACTCTCTGAATTCTATACTTATCCGTAAACACTAGCCCAATCACTAAACACCATCTTGATAATTTAGGCCCAATTCTTTGATACTAGACGCCGACTTCACACCCAATTTTTGTCGATGTTGACGGGGAGAAACACCGAATCTCTCACGAAAAGTCCGACTAAAATGAGCAGAACTGGAAAAGCCCCAACGAAAAGCAACTTGTGTAATTGATTGCTGGGAATAGAGAGGGCTAATCAAATCAGCAAAACAACGCTCTAACCGTCGCTCCCGCACATACATGCTAAAGCTATAATTTTCTTGAGAAAATATCTTTTGCAAATATCGAGGCGAGACCCCAGTCTCTCGCGCGACTCTATCAAGTGTAAGCTCTGGTTCCCCAAGCAAAGATTCAAGCATTTGACAGATTCTATCAAAATGAGCTGCCCTCGCGCCCATCGCCCCGCCTTTGCTTCTCCCCCCACCAGACGTCGCAAGAGCCGTCACGATAATATCCACTAAAGAAGTTTCAATGGCCGCAAGCTCATCTTTCGTGAATTTTTCCAACTCATTATAAATCTCTTGCAGCAGAGAAATTAATATTCGTTCGAGACTATTTTCACCCTTAAATAAGCCTGTATTATTTCGTAAAGGTGCTAGCATTCTACGACCAATCACCAGCGTTGGAATCCGTATAAATATCATCCGGCAAGAAGTTTTGAGTTCGAGTTTGGAATCATGTCGCGTCACACCAAACAATACTCGTCCCGGCCTAATCGCAGCACAAAGGTCTTTTGATTTAAACTCAGCTTCGCCCTCAGAAATAAGCAACAACCAAAGCCCTGGCCCTTGGTCGGCTTCCTTACCTTCGATAATGAGTGGACTTGCCTCTATTCTCGCCAATTGCACACCCATAGGCGTTGCAACAACGCTTATTCGTCCATCTACTGGTACTGAAGGAGAATCTGGAGCAAACGGCAATTTTAATCGCCTCATTGCATCCGACCAAACAGCGTTTCGTTGTTTGCAGTTTACAGCTCGAGTGGAAAATCGCCAGATTTCTCTGGCTCCAGCTTCATTCGCGTCCACCTTAGTCAACCATCTCTGAATTGACCTCACTTTCAAAAATTCTTGGTGCTTTTTCAAAGAAATGACTTTTATAACGATCTACTAACCATTCATTGAATTGTTGTTGAGCACTTTCCTGCCATGAATATCTTCCGCGCTTGGCAAAACGTGATCGAAGCCCGATTTGCACCAATTCATCAACATGCCAATCTTGAGCGATGATGTGGTGCGTAGAGTTCATAATCATCTCCATTTTAGGCTCAAAGGCAGCATCCTCCATTGCACCCGGTGCCACAAGAACACCTGTATCCATCTCAAGGCTACCTGCACCTGTAGGACGCAAGATCATATATATGACCATGTCAGCGGTTAGAACGAGAGAAAGTGTTGGCGGGATGTTTGCAAATGTCATCCGATTGCGTTGTTCTTCATTAAGACCAGCAAACACAGGCAACACAGCCTTCTGAGTGGGATTAAAACTCGCATCAGCATGGGTTGTACCATTGAAACGCAAATAACCCGCAGCGCCCTTAGGTGCTTTTGGAAAACTGGCTTGTTCTGAAGGCACAAAATCGTGTAACGGGCCCTGATGGAGCCGACTAGCATGATATCCGTCATTATTATTTTCGAACATCACCTTCCAATTCCATTGCAAATGCGGTGCCTCTCCCGGTCTCGGCCCCTCAGCATTCTCGAGGTCATATCCAGCTATAGCATTAGTAACTTGCTCAAGTCGCGGCGCTAAAGGTTCAGCATTAATGTCAAAGTGAACGAAAATAAAACCAAGCCATACTTCAACCTTAAACTTTGGAAGGCCATGCTCTTTCTTATCGAAATTACACGTCTTATTCATAGCCGGAGCTCCAACCAAATCCCCCTTCAATGAATAGGTCCAATGGTGGTATGGACAAACAAACCCACGTGTATTTCCATGCCCTTCAGCGACCAACATAGCACGATGCTGACAAACTGAACTCATAGCGTAGAGGTTGCCATCCCTAGCTCTCGCAACAACAATTGGCTCATCCGCAATCTGAGTTGTAAAATAATCTCCCGCTTCACCAACCCAAGACTCGCGCCCAACACAAAGCCACTCCTTCGAAAATAGAGATTCTTTTTCGAACTCATAGAAATCAGGATCAGTATAACACTCCGGCGGAAGGGTCTCTCCATCTAAAACATCGAGAATGGAGCTGTCTAAACTTTTAAAAAACTCAGCATCATACTTAGGCATTTGTCTGCATCCACAATAAAAATCAATGGATACAAACTACCAACCCTTAGAACTATTACTTGACCGTACGCGCACAAGAAGTTTTACATCGGCACTTTTATTGCTACCTTAGGTTTAAAATTCAACAATATCACCAATTCGGAGATACTAATCCCCGCCATTGAATAACTCTTTGCGAATGACCGCGTGCACACCCCAATTTCCATTTGCAACTTGGCTTATACCGAAATCGATCCCAACGGATAAAAGAGAAATCGCTTCGTCTTCACTGAGAGTTTTTGCAGACATTAAAAACCTGCGCGCCTTTCTAAAACAATCCCTCATAGCCAGATCAATAGAAGATTTTTTATAGATGTCGGACTGAGCATTCACACCCAATTCTTTTAAATAATCAGGGTGACTAAACCCGAATATCACCCATTCTGTGGTTGTTTCTAATAATGGGTAATCTAGGTCCTTGATATAGCCCCGCATATTGTTTGATGTATGCAAAATAGGCTGTATCAAGGCAGTCATTGAACACTCAATTGCAGTTCCACAAAGCTCCGAGTCTCCTTGCGAAGCATGAGGATCACCAATAGACAACATCGCCCCATCGACACCTACTGGCAAAAACAGGCTCGTTCCCGGACCAATACGCCAATTGTCCAAATTCCCTCCAAAATTTGAAGGAGGCACGGAATCGACCAGCTTGTTCACCGGGGGCGCTAAACCAAT
The DNA here is from genome assembly GCF_058892565.1 of Hirschia sp. Lineage (NCBI taxonomy): Bacteria > Pseudomonadati > Pseudomonadota > Alphaproteobacteria > Hyphomonadales > Hyphomonadaceae > Hirschia > Hirschia sp. The sequence goes on from NZ_JBZXVU010000009.1 coordinate 116,134, forward strand.
TACACCAAAATGCGGTCTGATTGGAATTTCAACATTGCGAAGTATGTCATAGTTTTTTTCAATTTTGCTATGATCAACAGGAACGCCTGGATAGTCATATCGCTCATGTAAAACACCGAATGGATCAGTCTGAGGCGTCCACCGATAATTATAGACAGCATGCGCACAGGCACGGCCGTGTTCTTTTTCAACCTCATATATAGTCACAACCTCACGATGAGTTGGTTCGGTCAAAATGTCGCTAAAGTGAAAACCCCAAAATGCCGCTAGATTACTCCCGAAACTGCGACCTGCATAACGATGATTCGCACTAGGTCGTGGATTAATATCAAGGATTCGTACCTCAACTATATCACCAGGTTTAGCTCCAGCAATTTCTACTGGTCCCGTGCAAATATGAACTCCATACCCTTCTCCAGCCCCTCGCCCCTCTGAAGTCGCATCCATCGGACCTGCCCCACGCCTATCGACTGCCTTGTGGTCGGCAGTCCATTCAAAAACGGCTTCCGCACCAGGATCCCCCTTAATCATGCGCTCGTAATCATCATAAGCGTGATGTGTTAGAGCCTCTATTGTTACATAGTCGCCCGATTGGACGGTCACAGCAGGTTTCAAAGCGCTCGAAAAGTACCCCCAATGGATAGTCTCGGGGGTTGCAGGTAGATGATGATGACGTACTGAGTTTTGAACCTCAACACTCTCTTCATCATGATCATTATTTTCTTCCAAATCTGAAGAAGAAAATTCCTTATCTATTTTTTGATCCTTTAGACCTTCAGGGCGACCACGCTGGAGGACAGGGTTGACTTCAATTTCCTCTGGTGGTGCCCGCCTATAATCTCGTGGACTAATGCCATACTTTTCTCTAAAAGCACGACTAAAGGATGCAGAGTCATTGAACCCCCACTGAAACAAAATTTCAGAAATAGTGCGCTGCGCATGCAATGGACTTCTTAAATCCAGTCGACACCTTTCCAGTCTCCGATCTTTCACAAAATGACTGAAACTATCCCCTGTTGTTTCAAATAATTTCTGAAGGTACCGAGTAGAAACGCCTTGCTCTTTCGCGATCTGATAAACGTTCAAATCAGGATCACTTAGTCGAATTTCTATTGATTGAAATATGCGCTCCAACAGAGCAGCTTTTGCACCGGCAGCACCTCCCAACTCTTTCGCTGGCGCATTGTTTATAAGAGTCGCAGCAATAAATTCTGGTAGAGCTGTTTCTATGGGGCGCAGCTGATCATCGGTCACATCTGCAATCACATCTGCAACAGATCTCAATAATCCCGAGAACATCCGTCCCATTGTCGTCTCAGAGACAAGGTTCGATATATCTTTTTGAAGTGGAACACGTGACTTCAAAACCGGTAATGTGTCTGGAACACATATAATTAGAAAGCGGCTTTCCTTTAAGAGAGTCAGTTTGATAGGAGTGTTTGATCCACCATATATAATGTCACCTTCTTTTATATCCTTAGAACTCTTGGAAGAGGTTACAGTTACCCCTCCTTCAAGTGCTAAAATCATCCAAAAACAAGGCTGCCCCTCATCCAAATTCATCGCAATTGTTTGAGAGGTGCAGGCAATTCTTATGAATTGGATATTCTGCCCCGTCTTGAAACTCGCCAACTCCCCATAGGGTTCTTCATCACTCATCAACAGAGATAATGAGAACCTCTGAAGAACAAAATTCCAAGCATCTTTGCGCTGCTGCTTCGGGTAGGCATTGGTGGTAAATTGCAATTTCAGTTCCTGCCTATACTAAACTCTCCCCCCCTATAAATCCAAGCCTAATCTCGCATCCAACCACCAAACTAAGTCAACAAAATTACCTTTTGAAGATGCCCCTATTTGTGCGCATGGTTAGTTTTTAGGCATTAACTATCCGGATCTTTGACTGAGCCTTTGTTTGGAAAAATACCCCGGTCTATTTTTGCATGAATTCCCTGCGTGCCATCAACAACCTGAGTGATACCAAAGTCAGCTGCTACACTCATCAAAGAATAGGCGTCATTTGCACTAAGGTCCTGATGGTCAGTCAAAAGCTCAAGCATGTCCTTCGCAGTATTTTTCATAGCTTTGTTCAGGTCTTCATCAAATCCGTGTACAATCCAATGCTCATCTGTTTCCAATAGCGGTGTTGGAAATTTAAAGTCTTTGCGCACGATAATTTGGAAAAACACATCTAGAGACGCTTCTATCGCTGTCCCACTAATCTCACCATCACCTTGACTGACATGCGGGTCTCCAATTGAGAATAAACCTCCCTTAACTTGCACCGGGTAATACATTGTTGAGCCAGCACCGATGCGCCAATTGTCAATATTTCCACCATGTGCCCCCGGTGGAATAGTACTGACGCGTTCATCAACTGCTGGCGCAACACCAGCCGTACCTAAATGCGGTCGTGCCGGAATACGTACACCTTGTAATGCAGTCTCTTTATCGCAATCTGGGCAATGCGTGATTGTACCTGGAATTAAGTACTTTCCTTCAAAATCATACGCATACAATGCTGCAGCAGTGTTCGCATTGGGGTCGAGTTCATATATTGTAACCCTCTCTTTCTCGCCAAACTCCTGATACAAGTGCCCCCAGTTTGCAGCTAAATTGGAACCATAATTACAACGCGGAACCATCTTAAAGTAGCGCACCTCAAGCATATCTCCCGGTTCCGCCCCTTCTACATGAATAGGGCCAGTCATAATGTGTACACCAGGAGCACGATCTTCAGGTTTCACCCCCATCCAAATCGCTTTTACACCTTCATCCATCATCAATTCAGGCGCATCACCAGCGTGGTGCGTAATGGCTTCAGCCTGAATTAGATCACCACTTTTCACATATAGAGCAGGTTTTATATTAGGATGAAAATACCCCCAATGCACTGTTTCCGGCGTTGCTTTCAAAGTGTGTAAGGCACCAGGCTTTGTGTCTTTTCTTTGTTCACCATGATCACAGATGAGGGCCATTTTATTTTCCTTCTCAGAACTCAATTTTGTTGAGAATAGAAAACGTCGAAAGCAGCAGAAGCGTCTTGTTAAAAAACGCACAAATACTTGAATATCTTTTTAAAACCCTTCCTAGTAAAATTTACGGGCGCTTCAGATCAAGACCATCCCTCTGTGTATAATGATAATGGGTACACCTGAAGCTATACCAAAACCGGAGTTTTCTAGTGGAAAATACAAATTCAACTGCTTCCCCTCGTATGCCTTCTCTTTTTATTCCACATGGCGGTGGACCATGCTTTTTTATGGATTGGACTTTGATGGGCGGGAAAGCGGACACATGGAATAAAACTAAAAGCTGGCTAGAATCTATTCCATCGTCCCTCCCAAGAAAGCCTAAAGCAATTTTAATCATCACAGCTCATTGGGAAGAAAAAGTATTTACGGTATCGGCCGCCCCAAAACCCCAAATGATATTTGATTACTCTGGGTTCCCGCCCCACACTTATGAATTAAGCTTTCCTGCACCGGGACACCCAGAATTAGCGCACAAAGTGACAGACCTTTTATCCAAAGCAGGAATAGCAAGTAAAATAGATGAAGAACGAGGATTCGATCATGGGGTATTCATCCCCTTACTTGTTGCGTTTCCCGATGCGGACATTCCGGTAGTTTCAATGTCTGTTTGCTCAAACCTTGATCCCCAACAACATATCGAAGCAGGCAAGGCATTAGAATCATTGCGAGATGAAGATGTGCTAATCATCGCGAGTGGTATGAGTTATCATAACATGCGCGCTTTCTTCACCCCAGCAGCGACATCACCATCAATAAAATTTGATAAGTGGCTGACAGATTCTTTGACCCATACTAAGAGATCGGATCGAGAAAATGCATTGTCCAACTGGCAATCTGGAGATGCAGCTCTGAATGCTCACCCTAGAGAGGAACACTTCATTCCGCTTATGGTTGCCTTGGGCGCAGGCGGCGAGGATATCGGTCAAAAGGTTTTTTCAGACTCTGTTATGGAAGCCACCATATCCGGATTCCGATTTGGCTAAACAAACAATTTCAAGCCCACAATGCAAAACTAAATTGAGACGATTATGAAGAAGTTTTTACCGGACAAATTTGTCCTCACCATGCTCTGCATTGTATTGTTGGCTTTTCTATTTCCATATCCTGCTAGCCCAGATTTTTTCATTGATTTGACGCTGGTAACTCAAATTGGGATTGCGCTCGTATTCTTTCTTCATGGAGCAAATCTTGAACCATCTAAACTTGTAGCAAGCCTAAAAAACTGGAAAGCACACGGCTTAACTCAAGCCACGACCTTCATTCTCTTTCCAGTATTAGGTCTTGCAATATATTACAGCACTGGAGATGTTTTAGCCAAGGAATTGAGGTTAGGAATTTTCTTTCTCACAGCCTTACCTTCCACTATATCCTCATCCATCGCTATGACAGCGCTAGCGCGAGGCAGCGTGCCTGTCGCCGTATTTAATGCAACTCTATCCAGCTTATTTGGGATGATTGTAACCCCAACCCTCATCGCTTTAGTTAGTACTTCAGCATTGGGGAACATGTCACTCCTATCATCAGTTCAAGACATTGCTCAAACACTATTGGCCCCATTTATCCTAGGACAACTCGCTCGTCCCATCATAAAGAAAGTCATTTCCAAACATAAATGGATACTCAACCGATTAGACCGTGGCGTCATTCTCCTCATCATCTATGTCTCGTTTGCAAAGTCCACGATTGAAAATGTGTGGTCGCAATTTTCAGCGATGCAATTTGGTTTAACTGCAATAATTGTTCTGACTATTCTGGCGCTAACAATCACAACAACCACATTTTTAGCACGAAAATTAAATTTGTCCCTTGAAGATGAAATTGCCGCAGTGTTTTGTGGTTCAACAAAAAGCCTAGCGAATGGAGCACCGATTGCTCAAATCTTATTTGCAGGCTCACCGCAATTAGCGCTCATAATGTTGCCCTTAATGCTATACCATCAACTACAGCTTATTGCCTGCGCAACCCTAGCCCGGAAATATGCCGATAAAGCAATAGAAGCAGAGAGTTAATGTGAAAACACACTTCGCCTGAAACAATGCAACATGTGTATTCGACATTGCCCATACGAAACGAACGCAACGCCCTCAGCATCAATTTTTTAGATTAACTCATTAAACTCCAGCACATTTCTATCTGGGTCACGAATAAACAAAGCGCGTCTACGATCCGCAAATTCTACAGGCCCCTCAGTTATGGAAATCTCTTCTTTCGCCAGCATATCCATCAAACCATCCAGCGTATCGACGATAAAAGCGATGTGCGTCATCCCGGGCAATTTCTCTGCCTGATCTTGCAAGACATTATGAGGCTTGTTTGAATTGGGATTAGCATTGAAAATAAGGTTTATACGCACGCCCGCAGCATTGACCATCTCGTTGGCCTGCCCTGCTGGTATATCAATCTCTTCATGCCATCCAAGTTTCTCATAAAACGAAATCGCGCGTTTACGGTCGCTCACGCGAATACCAACATGCTCATAGCCCGTTACTGCAAAAGACATCTAATACTCCTTTCTTAGTTCTGATTTACCTCAAGACCACAAGCAGATTTGGGCATAGGCACAAAACCTGGGAGCTTCTCGACTCGCTCAAGCCAAGCGCGAACATTTGAATAGGGTTTAAGATCAATATTCCCTTCCGGAGCCCGATCCGTGTAACTGTAAAGAGCAATATCTGCGATTGTCGGCCTTTGCGTCCCAACAATCCAATCACGATTTGCAAGATGCCCATCCATAACAATCAGCGTATCAATTGCGCGTTTGGTAACTTCCTCATGATTGAAGCTTGCCCCAAATAATATGTTAAGCCTCGCGGCACATGAACCAAAAGCAATTTTGCCAGCAGCAACAGAAAGCCAACGCTGTATTTCTGCTTCTATGAGATGATCCGATGGCATCCAATAAGGTTCACCATATACACGCGCCAAATAGACTAAAATGGCATTTGAATCCGAGATTATATGTCCATTATCTTCTAGCACGGGCACTTCACCGAATGCATTTCTACCCAGATGAGCAGCCTGCTTATGCTCTCCTGCAGCTAAGTCGATAAGAACGGAATGATGTTCAAGTTTTAAAAGAGACAAAAACAATAGTGCTCTGTGAGAATGTCCAGAAAGTGGAAGGTGATAGAGCGTGCGCATGGAAAAAACCCTTTCTCGTTTGAGGTTCATTCCCTAATAGTATTATGTGTGATTTATGATATAAACGCCTGATTTTGCAGATTAGAATTGCGGATATTGCAATAATAAAATGGATAAACTGGAAGCCCACCGTATATTTTTTGCAGTTGTTGAACACGGTAGCTTTACCGCTGCAGCGCATACTTTGGGCATTGATGCTTCACGCGCCAGCAGAGCAATCGCATCACTTGAGGCTGATTTAGGCGCTGTGCTGTTGCGCCGATCTACTCGGGCTGTTGCATTAACAGACGAAGGCGCAACATATCTTGAAGCGGCAAGAGCAGCCGTAACAGATCTTGATCAAGCAGCTTCCATTCTTTCAAGTCACACAAATAAGCCCAAAGGATTGCTTACAATTTCCGCACCTTTAAGTTTTGGCCGCCTTCACGTTCTGCCCGTCATTGCCAATCTGTTGCAGGCACATCCAGAATTTGATGTACGTCTGCGTTTGATGGACCGCGTGGTCAGTCTCGCCGAAGAGGGAGTCGATCTCGCCATAAGAATTGGAAAATTGTCAGATAGCTCCTTACAAGCCACTCACCTAGCAGAAACTCGACAGATATTAACCGCGAGTCCAGCTTATATCGATCGTGCGACGATGCCAAAAAAAATTGCAGACCTGACTAATCATCAATTGATCTCTACGGAAAACCCAACTGGCGCAATGACGCGCTGGCATTTCAAAGATGAAAAATCACTCAAAGTTAAAGTGCGATTACAGGTAAATAGTGCAGATGCTGCTGTGTGCGCTGCATCAAACGGACTTGGAATCGCACGGACATATTCTTATCAAGCTGCGCGGGAGTTAGCTGATGGAAATTTGATACGCTTGCTCCAAGAATATGAACCGCCGGCGGCTCCAATCAATGCCCTTTATCAGGCCGGACGCAAAAACACGCCTAATATCAAAAGTGTAATAGAAGCACTAACAGTCAGTCTAAAACAACACACGTTTTAGTGTGTGATATTTGCGAACGACCTGTAGCCCTCCCTCTCCCCGCGCAAACGTCAATTCACAATTAATTGATCGGTGATTGACGTTTTGGTGTTAACGCAATCATTTTTATGATCTAAAAGGTCACCATCAGTTGGATATCGAAAATAAAAGCCAAAAGCGGATCCAAATAAACTGACCTTTGGGAGGAAATCAAAATGAAAAACAAACTTACACATATGGCAGTGGCTGCTCTATTATCCACGACAGCACTCTCACAAATCACACCTGCATTGGCGCAAGAAGCTTCTGAGACAGCTTCTAAAAAAGAATATTTTTCTGAAGATGGATTAGACGTGCTTGTCTTTTCCAATTGGTATGACAGCCTTTTCAGTGACGCTAAAATTTCTGGTGTCGAGCTTATTCAGCACGATAATCGCGTCGCAACAAATGGAGATATACGCCTCAGTGCCACGCCCGGACAATGGGAACCTATTGGCACTTTTAAAACACGCCGTGTTGATGTTGCAAATGGCGTCATCGAGGCTGATCTTGAATATGCTGATTATGATTTCCAATACACAATTCGCGTTGAAAAAGATGACGATACCTATTTAATCAGCGTTCATTCTGAAACGCCTGTTCCAAACGGATTGGCCGGAAAAGCAGGTTTCAATTTAGAATTCATTCCATCCGTTTTCGGAGGAAAGTCCTTGCTTGTTGATGGACATCCTGGAATTTTACCAACCTATGCCCAAGGGGATATGGAGTTGCGCGCCGATGGTGAGCGAACAGACGGCGCACTTGCCGAGCCACTTCCGATTGCATCAGGCAAATCCATCATTCTGGCACCCGCCGATGAACAACATCGCGTTAGCCTTAAATCCATGGATTCAACAGACATCAGCCTATATGATGGTCGCAACCAAGCTCAAAATGGCTGGTTTGTAGTGCGTTCAGTTCTTCCAGAAGGCAAAACCGGAAAACTGATGGAATGGCGCTTAGATGCCGCCGCTCAGGAAAACTGGGAAAGACCGCCAGTTATCAGCTATAACCAACTTGGCTACCACCCTGCCCGCAATAAAACTGCCATCATCGAAATGGATGCCAAAGCGGTCGCAGACAAAGAAATGCACTTATTGCGATTTGATGAAATGGGTAAAGCGGTACGCGTTAAATCCATGACACCAAAACCATGGGGTAATTACCTACGGTTTAAATACGCCAGTTTTGACTTTTCCGATATCACAGAGACCGGCGTCTATGCGTTGGAATTTGATGGGAATAGAGAAGCAAGTTTTAGCATATCAGACACAGTTTATGATCACGCTTGGCACCCTACTTCGGATGTTTTCTTTCCCGTTCAAATGGATCACATGTATGTAAATGAAGCCTATCGCGCTTGGCACGGGAAAGCGCATATGGATGATGCGCTACAAGCCCCCGTTGATCATGAGCATCATGATTTATATCGCCAAGGCCCAACCACAGACACAGACTTTGAACCTCTACAACACATTCCGGGCCTAAATGTCGGAGGTTGGTTTGACGCTGGAGATTTCGACATTCGGACCCAAAGCCAATATTCGACCATAAGAATGATGGCGCGCGCTTGGGATAATTTCTC
>NZ_JBZXVU010000010.1:0-59447 GCF_058892565.1 Hirschia sp.
CCATTTCTACACGTTCTTCAACGCTTAATAATGGCCCTTTTGACTCGTTCACTGCGACCCCAATCACCAATTTATCAACAAGCTTTACAGCTCTACTGATGATATCCATATGGCCATAAGTTATCGGGTCAAATGTCCCGGGATATAAACCTATTTTCATTTGAGCGTCGCCTCTCCCGATTGGAAACCACTTTGCGGCACCCGCAAAATTATGACCGATCGTTACTCTTGCTGGTCGTTAGATGAGTCATTGGTTTCTGAATTTGGCTCACCTTCTGGTGCACCATCAATGGCTACATCAACAATTTCAGCGCTGCCGTCAACATTCTCCTCGGTTTCATTTTCGTCTACATCGCTTTCTTGCTCAGCGAGACGCTCCACAGACACAACACGTTCTTCACCACTCGTGCGCAATACTTTCACACCTTGAGTTGCACGTCCCGCAATTCTAATCTGCTTCGCTGGTGTCCGAATAAGTTGCCCTGCATCAGTCACCAACATGATCTCATCCCCATCTTCAATCGGGAATGCGGCAGCAAGACGGCGCCCAGCATTGAGTTTGTGCGCAATCAACCCTTTTCCACCGCGACCAGTCACACGATAATCATAAGCTGAGGCACGTTTTCCCATACCATCTTCAGTTATCGTCAGTAGGAATTCTTCTGCGGCACCCAATTCAGCAATGCGTTCAGGAGAAAGCGCTGCTTCATCACCCTCATCATCTGCATCAGGCTCCGAAACAACATCTATTTCGGTATCACCCTCTTCTTCACCCAATGCACGACGCATCGCTGATGCATGTTTAAGGTATGCGCGAGCCTCAGGCGAGGTGATATCCATGTGACGCAATACAAGCATTGAGATGACTTCATCTCCATTCGCCAAGCGAATTCCACGCACTCCAGTAGATGTCCGTCCAGTAAATACACGTACGTCTTCGACTTTGAAACGGATACATTGGCCCAAAGCCGTCGTTAGCATGACATCATCATCTGGAGAACAAATCTGGACGCCAACAATACCGTCATCACTACCTGCAACTTGCGCTTCATCTAACTTCATCGCGATTTTACCATTACGGTTTACTTGCGTGAAATCTGAGAGTTTGTTTCGGCGCACACCACCCGAACGCGTCGCAAACAATATGTTCATGTTTGCGCGTTCTTCCTCATCTTCAGGAAGCGGCATCACGGATGTAATCGTTTCACCTTTATCCAGAGGAAGCAGATTTACCAGAGCTTTACCGCGAGATTGCGGTGTACCAAGAGGCATGCGCCAGACCTTGGTTTTGTAAACCATACCAGTAGAGGAGAAGAAGAGAACTTCCGTATGTGTGTTGGCGACGAAAAAGCGCGTAACGGCATCTTCTTCTTTTGTCCCCATACCAGAACGTCCACGACCACCACGATGCTGTGTCCGGTAGATAGAAAGAGCTGTCCGTTTAGCATATCCGCCATGAGTAAACATAACGACCATGTCTTCTTTCTCAATGAAGGCTTCGTCGTCCATGTCCAATTCAGCTTCAATGAATTGAGACCGCCGTGGGATAGCAAATTCTTCGCGTACAACACGTAATTCTTCGGTGATTATTTCCATCACGCGAGGACGTGAAGACAATATGTCTAGATAGTCCGCAATCCTATCGGCTAGTCCACGTGCTTCATCGCCAATTTCATCACGTCCAAGCCCTGTTAGGCGCTGTAGACGCAAATCAAGAATAGCACGAGCCTGCTCTTCAGAAAGTCTAATTTCACCTGCTTCATTTGCAACAGTTCGACGATCTGCAATCAAATTGATAAGCGACAGCATATCCTGAGCTGGCCAGGCTCTATCCATCAATTTCTCACGTGCTGTTGATGGATCTGGAGAATGGCGAATAATTTTGATGACCTCATCAATGTTGGCCACGGCCAATGCCAAACCAACCAACAAATGCGCTCTAGCACGTGCTTTATTGAGTTCAAATTTTGTCCGGCGAGCAACCACTTCCTCACGGAAGATGATAAAGGCCTGCAAAATAGCTTTAAGAGACAACAACTCTGGACGCCCGCTATTGAGCGCAAGCATGTTCATTCCAAAAGATGTCTGCAATTGTGTGTATCTGAAGAGCTGATTTAGGACCACTTCGGGCGACGCATCGCGCTTGACTTCAACAACCACACGCACACCATCACGGTCACTCTCATCGCGCATGTCCGCAATGCCTTCAATGCGTTTATCACGCACTAATTCCGCGATCTTCTCAATCATAGATGCCTTGTTTACCTGATAAGGAATTTCAGTAAAAACAAGAGCTTCACGACCATTCTTTAATTCTTCAATTGAACTTTTTGATCGCATAATAACTGATCCACGACCAGTCATTAGTCCGGACCGAGAACCTGCCCGACCAATGATCAATGCACCTGTTGGAAAGTCAGGTCCAGGCACGATTTCCAGAAGCGCTTCATCATCAATATTTGGATCTTCAATCATCGCAATTGTTGCGTCGATGACCTCTCCAAGATTGTGAGGCGGAATGTTGGTCGCCATCCCCACAGCAATACCACCACCACCATTGACTAGTAGGTTTGGGAACCGCGCGGGTAGGACGATTGGCTCTTTCTCAGAGCCATCATAGTTTTCCTGAAAATTGACCGTGTCTTTGTCAATGTCAGCGAGAAGATGGTTTGCTACCTTTTTAAGTTTGACCTCTGTGTAACGCATGGCAGCCGCAGGGTCGCCATCCATTGATCCAAAATTTCCCTGGCCATCCAACAAAGGAAGCCCCATTGAGAAATTCTGTGCCATCCGCACTAGCGCGTCATAAACAGATTGGTCACCGTGTGGGTGATATTTACCAATTACATCACCAACCACACGAGCAGACTTTTTATACGCTTTGTCGAATGTATAACCCTGCTCATTCATCGAGAACAGAATACGGCGATGCACAGGTTTCAAACCATCACGCACATCTGGTAGTGCACGACTAACGATCACGCTCATCGCATAGTCCAGATAAGATTTTTTCATCTCATCTGAAATATTTATAGGTGATACACCATCTTCGCCCGCATCAAAACGAACAGGTAGCTGAGGATCGTCCGGACCACCAGCTTCCCCATTGGCAGCGTCTAAGCCATTTTCAGGGTTTTCGTTCTCTGGATTTTCAGTTTCGTCAGACACGCGCAATTCCTACCTACTAAGACGAGCGCATAAAGTGCACTCCGATTCTATAGATTCGTAGATTAGTTTACGACGCTTTCTGTCATATTACCAAACACTGTTGTGCTGTTCTGAGGTGAAACACGCACTTTTCGGCAGCTAAAATGTATTTTTTCGTATTCTGAGGCGCCTTAGAGACATTTTCATCACATTTCGCTGGTTACCAAGGAAAATACAAAACAGGTATCAGGCTCCCTTTATTTGGATTTTTCTACATAAAGAGCATAAAAAAACGCCGACCTTTTATCTAAAACAAAAGATCGGCGTCATACATTTTAAATATAAAGGACTTACAGCCTAGATACTAGAATGGAATTTCGTCGTTCAGGTCAGCTGAGAAATCTTCGCGTGGTCCATCAACTTGACGCGGTGAACTGTCACCATAACTTCCACCATCTTCGCTAACGCCGCGACCACCACTTGGCCCATCACGACCATCCAGCATTGTCAGCGTTGAACCAAAATTACGCAAAACAACTTCAGTTGTGTATTTTTCTTGACCTTGGTTATCAGTCCATTTGCGGGTTTCAAGCTGGCCTTCAATATAAACCTTAGAGCCCTTTTTAACATAGCGCTCGACGATTTTCACCAAACCTTCAGAGAAAACAGCCACGCGGTGCCACTCTGTTTTTTCTTTTCGTTCACCGGAATTGCGGTCTTTCCAGCTTTCAGACGTCGCCACAGTAAAACTGGCCACAGAGCCACCATTTGGGAATTGGCGTATTTCTGGGTCTCGCCCCAGATTGCCCACTAGGATAACTTTATTTACTGATCCGGCCATGTAATCGTCTTTCCACTCGGCTATTCATTTAATCGGCAGACGATATACGCCTCCCACATACTATTCTAGCACTGTTATTCACTTGAAACCATTTGTTAACAATAATTTTGATTAATGTTCACTTTATGTTCTACAACCCGAGAATACAATTGTAAAGAGAGCAAATCACTACTGACAAAAACGTGTCATCAAACACCTTCCATTCCAGCAAACTATGAGAAAAATTAACTCACACGAGTTTCCCTTTTCGTTCTCCTATTCTATGTCTTGTACATAAGCTGCGGCAATTACAGAGTCGTTTGCATTAGATAGACCAATCTAAAGATCCAAAACTTCAGAGCGAAATCATGTCTACAGAACTAAAATCTATCCGCGTTCGCGGTGCAAAAGAACATAATCTGAAAAATGTAGACATAGACATTCCCCGCAACGAACTTGTGGTCATGACAGGATTATCTGGATCTGGAAAATCCTCATTAGCTTTCGACACAATCTACGCAGAAGGCCAGCGCCGCTATGTAGAAAGCCTATCGGCCTATGCCCGCCAATTTCTGGAATTAATGCAAAAGCCAGATGTTGAATCGATTGAAGGCTTGTCGCCAGCCATTTCCATCGAACAGAAGACGACATCCCGTAATCCCCGCTCTACAGTTGCCACAGTTACTGAGATTTATGACTATATGCGCCTACTCTGGGCGCGTGTTGGTATTCCTTATTCGCCAGCAACAGGCTTACCCATCCAAAGCCAAACCGTCACACAAATGGTTGATCGCACAATGCAGATGGAAGAAGGCACACGCCTTTATCTTTTGGCCCCAATCGTGCGCGGCCGCAAAGGCGAATACCGCAAAGAATTTGCCGACCTTTTAAAACGTGGATTTGCGCGTGTAAAAGTTGATGGTGAATTCTATGAACTAGAAGATCCACCAACACTCGATAAAAAATTCAAACACGACATCGATGTGGTCGTTGATCGCATAGTCGTTCGCGACAACATGAAACAACGTCTTGCCGAAAGTTTTGAAACAGCGCTTGAACTCGCAGAGGGTTTAGCTGTCGCTGAACTTGCAACCTTAGAAGAAGGCGAAACCACGCCAAAACGGATCATTTATTCATCCAAATTTTCCTGCCCCGAATCTGGTTTCACCCTACCTGAAATTGAACCTCGGCTATTTTCTTTCAACAACCCATTTGGTGCATGTCCGTCATGTGATGGATTGGGTGAACAGCTAAAAATGTCTCCAGCCTTGATCGTGCCCGATCACAGTAAAACGCTTGAAGGCGGCGCAATTGCACCTTGGGCCAAGTCTTCATCGCCCTACCAAATTCAAACTTTACGCGCCATATCTCGTAAGTATGATTTCAAATTGGAAACACCGTGGAACAAACTTTCAAAAAAGATCCAAGACATTATCCTGTTTGGAACAGGCACAGATGAAGTTGATTTTGTTTATGATGATGGTGCACGCCGTTATGAAGTCACAAAAACATTTGAAGGCGTTATCCCAAACCTAGAACGCAGATGGCGTGAAACCGATTCAACTTGGGTGCGTGAAGATATTGCAAAATATCAAGGTTCAGCACCCTGCCGCGCCTGTGATGGCTTCCGCCTTAAACCAGAAGCACTGTGTGTAAAAATTGGCGATGAACATATTGGGCACATCACGCAGCTTTCCATCAAAAATGCCAAAACTTGGTTTGATAATGTTGAAAGCAAGCTTTCATCTCAACAAATCGAGATTGCGACACGTATTCTCAAAGAGATCAGGGATCGCCTTAAATTCCTCAATGATGTTGGCTTAGACTATTTGGGATTATCGCGATCATCAGGCACGTTATCAGGTGGTGAAAGCCAACGCATCCGATTGGCCAGCCAAATCGGGTCAGGCCTAACTGGTGTCCTCTACGTTCTAGATGAACCCTCTATTGGTCTTCACCAGCGAGATAATGAACGCCTTCTTGAAACCCTTCGTCATTTGCGTGACCTTGGAAATTCTGTTCTCGTCGTTGAACATGATGAAGATGCAATTTTGACAGCAGATTTTGTGATTGATATGGGGCCTCGCGCCGGTGTGCATGGCGGGGAAGTGGTCGCTGCGGGAACGCCGGCCGAAGTTCAAGCAAACCCAAACAGCCTTACCGGAAAATATCTAAACGGGGTTGAAGAAATCGCAATCCCCAAACGTCGTCGCTGGGGAACCCGTACAAAGAAGGTTTCTCTAAAAGGCGCAACCGGCAATAATTTGAAAAATGTTGATGTTGAAATCCCGTTGGCAACTTTTACATGTGTTTCCGGTGTATCAGGTGGCGGTAAGTCAACACTCATTATTGAAACACTGTACAAAGCGCTCGCACGCAAACTTCAAAACACCTCGGCTGCACCCGCGCCTTTTGAAAGCTTAGAGGGATTGGAACATCTCGATAAAATTATCGATATTGATCAATCACCAATCGGACGTACGCCCCGCTCAAACCCAGCCACATACACCGGTGCCTTTGGTCCAATCCGCGATTGGTTCACAGGTCTACCTGAAGCCAAAGCACGCGGATATAAAGCAGGCCGTTTCTCTTTCAATGTGAAGGGCGGGCGCTGTGAAGCATGTCAGGGTGATGGTGTCATCAAAATCGAAATGCACTTCCTGCCCGATGTCTACGTCACCTGTGAAGAATGTAACGGAAAGCGCTATAATCGCGAAACACTCGAAATTCTCTACAAGGGCAAATCTATCGCCGATGTACTGGATATGACGGTGGAAGAAGCCAAAGGCTTTTTTGCGGCTGTACCGGGCATTCGCAACAAAATGGAAACACTCTACCGCGTTGGCCTTGGTTATGTGAAAGTTGGTCAGCAAGCCAACACATTGTCTGGTGGTGAAGCACAACGCGTGAAACTCGCGAAGGAATTATCGCGCCGCGCCAATGGCCGCACCATGTATATCCTTGATGAACCAACAACCGGTCTACACTTTGATGATGTCCGTAAACTTTTGGAAGTTCTTCAAGAGCTGGTAGACAATGGCAATACAGTTGTTGTGATTGAGCATAACCTTGATGTCATCAAAACAGCCGATTGGGTCATTGACCTTGGCCCAGATGGTGGCGATGGCGGCGGTGAAATCGTGGCTGTTGGTACACCCGAAGATATTATCAAAATTGATGCGAGCCACACTGGCCGCTTCCTTAAAGAAACACTGGAACGTCAAGCAGAACGCAGTGCGCGTCAGAAAGAAATTCTCAAAGCAGCAGCGCGTGCAGAAATCACTGCTTCTGAAGTCGCAGACTATGAAGCAGACGAAAAGCCTAAACGCAAACCACGCGCACCTGCAAAAACCAAAGCGCAATTGGCTGCCAAAACATCCAAAGCTAAAACAACGCGCAAGAAAAAAGCTCCAACCAAATAAGGTTGGAGCTTTAAAGCAATCATATGTCTTCAAACCAGATAGGTTAGCTTTCAGAAGCTTTCTTACTAAGCGCTTCAAGCTCTTCGTCTGATGGACGCAAACCTTTATAGAGATACGCAATCAACGAGATGCTGACGATTGATATCACCGCGTTTATAAAACCTTCGATAGAACCAACCGCAAACAATTGCGCCAAACTAGCCTCAGGCAGTTTGTCTTTCGCTGCGCCACCTAAAATCAATAAATTCGTCACACCAATGATAATTCCACCCACTAGTACCATTGGAAATATCGCTAAAAGCAAGGAGGCGACAATTCTCCAAAAGTTTCCTTTTGCAAAACTCCATGTTTGAAACACCATCATTCGTTTTTCAGAAACCGTTGCCGCAGTAACAAATGTGAGGCGTACACTCACAAAAATCAGTCCACACAAAAACAGCAGAGCTATAACCAGCAAGATAGGTCCATTACCTGTTCCCAATGCAGCAGCAAACTGCTCCATAAACAGATCTGGATTGGTTGATGCAAGCTCAGGATCTAGCCCGCTACTTGCGACAAGGATGGATGCTGCGGCAACAAGCAAGATAGCCAGAAAACCACCCACAATACCAAAAATCAAAACCAACGATAATGTAACGCCAAGAACGCGAATTTCATCAATACCGAAACCAATCCCAATAGGCGGATTATATTCATCACGAATAACGTGTCGATAAATCCCAACACCAACAACAATGCTAGTCAGCATAAAGATACAAAAAACGCCAAACGCTGTAAAACCAGAATTCACGCCATTGCTAGCATCTATTGCGGTACGCACGGATTGCATTTGATACCAAGCAGACACGCAACCCAACAAAATACACGCAGGGATCCAACGCTGCCAATTAGCAGCCAAGTATTTGTAGGCAACACCAATACTTTCCAAAATTGGCACTTTGCCCGCTGGTACTTCTGACATTTCAAAACCTTATTTTGCTTAATTTCGCTGTAGCTTCTTCATACATTGCTTAAGCTGTAATTGTGACCGTGGCTATCGTAACGACTACTAAAAAAATGGTTACAATGAAACTCCCGCACCACATTATAAAAGCCCTCAAAAAAGATGTTATTCGGCCGCTATCAAACACGACGCGTAATGTTCTGTACAAATATATAAATGGATAGAATATCAGCACGAACACAAAAATTTCTGACAAAAACTTTGGTAATACAAAACTTATCGTCATTAAAATAAACAACATTGTCAGAAAATGCAGCGAAAGCACGACATGGTCATATAAATACACACCACGCTTAAACGGATACAACACGCCAAGCCCAATAACCATGAAGGGTAGCAACAGAAAAGCGATACGTGGAGCCCAATTTTGGACCAATAACCAGAAACGTTGAGGCTCCTTCAGGAGGATGTTTATATTCTCTGTCACCAGTTGAGAATAAGCTTCCATCCCTTCTCCAAAGTTCAAATCCCCTACTGAAAGCTCTTTATTTTCAAGAACTTCAGGATTTTCACATATCTCTTCCCATTTAGCAGCGGCCTCAGGATCGTCCTTAATCTCTGCACGCGACTCTTCACAGGCTTTGGCAGCATTTGGAGCTAGATTAAAGAGGTTTTCCACATCATCACCAGATGCACCGACAACAAAAAATGTTGTAAAAAACAGTAGGCTAGCAACTAAGTAAAGCCGAAACGGCGGCACATGCGAGGCACGTTTCCCTTCAATATAATGACGCGTAATCCTACCCGGACGAAGCAAAAGCTGCGGCAAAGTTCGCCACAAACGGCCATCTAATGATAAAAAATCAGATACCCCTTCAGCTACAAGCGACCAGATAGGTCTTTGAAAATCATCAGCTAATTGCCCGCATTCATGGCAATATCGACCGGTAAGAGCGGTCTTACAGTTTTGACAATTGGTAAACTTTGGCTTGTTTTTTTTACCGGCCCGTAAAGAGCGCGCCAATCCCCAAAGGCCCCCAGCTTCTATTTCACTACTCATATGTTGCCCCAAGGATTTCCAACATCTGCCGCGTTCTAAATTGTCTACAAAGACTCACCTAAAATGAACCGATTTATCGTGTAATTTAACAAAAACACCTGATAAAAGGATCAAAAGTGTAATAACCACTACCCCTACTTTAAAAGCTGTGTTTTTAAAGGCAACTTTCATATCCCTACCCCAGTGAGATAATACCAGCTAATGACGCAACTAGACAATGACGCCAATCAGAAATCAACCCTAGCACCTATCCACGTTATTGGCGGCGGTATGGCGGGATGTGAAGCTGCTTGGCAAGCGGCTAATCTGGGTGTGCCTGTAATTCTACATGAAATGCGTCCTACTAAAAAAACTGAGGCACATCAAACAGATGGATTAGCTGAGCTTGTGTGTTCAAACTCCTTTCGTTCCGACGATTTTGAAAATAATGCTGTTGGGCTTCTTCATGAAGAGATGCGCCGCGCTAACGGCCTTATCATCTCCACAGCGCATGATCACCAAATACCCGCTGGCTCCGCTCTCGCTGTTGACCGGGATGGTTTCTCCCAAGCCGTTACAGCTAAAATACAAGCCCACCCTCTTATTACGATTGAACGCGAGGAAGTCCCCGGCATCCCTCCAGCAAAATGGGACAGTGTTATTATAGCTACCGGCCCTTTGACATCTCCTTCTATGGGAGAGGCCATAAAGGAATTAACCGGGGAAGACGAGTTATCCTTCTTCGACGCCATAGCTCCGATCGTTTATTATGATAGCATTGATATGAGCAAAGCGTGGCGACAATCTCGCTATGATAAACCTGGTCCGTCGGGTGAGACTGATGCTTATGTCAACTGCCCGATGAATGAAGAACAATATCTGGCCTTCCTTGAGGCACTGAATAATGCACCAAAAACTGAGTTCAAAGAATGGGAAAAAGACACACCCTATTTTGAAGGCTGCTTGCCCGTAGAAGTTATGGCTTCCCGAGGCCCCGAAACACTGCGATACGGCCCATTGAAACCCGTGGGTTTAACAAACGCACACCAGCCTGATGTCAAAGCACATGCGATTGTTCAGCTGCGCCAAGATAACAAGCTTGGCACACTTTGGAATATTGTCGGCTTCCAAACAAAAATGACTTATGGCGCTCAAAAAGACGTATTGCGTATGATTCCAGGTCTTGAAAATGCCGAGTTTGCGAGACTTGGTGGTATCCACCGCAACACATTTATCAACAGCCCTAAAGTGCTAAACAACAAGCTACAACTTAAAAACCAATTGCGCATTCGCTTCGCTGGACAGGTTTCCGGCGTTGAAGGTTATGTTGAAAGTGCAGCGATGGGATTATTAGCAGGACGTTTTGCTGCATTTGAACGCCTAGGCAGAGAAATAAGCCCTCCACCAGAAACGACAGCCCTAGGCTCACTAATATCCCATGTGACAGGTGGACACCTTATAGGTAAAGCAACATTCCAACCTATGAATGTAAATTTCGGCTTATTTCCAGACATAGATTTTCCCAAAGCAGATCCAGAAACAGGGAAAAGATATCGCGGCAAAGATAAAAGCCGCGCCAAAAAAAGAGCACAATCTGCACGAGCACTCAAAGACATTCAAGAATGGCTAGGAACACAGAGTTAAAAAATACTTATGCAACGAGCTCCAAATCTAGGGAATTTGCACCTCAGTGCATTTCCTTGGATTTCAATTTAGCTTGGCAAAAGCGCAATATTACACCAGTAGTCTACAATCACTTTCGCAATGTGATCATAACTTTTGATGTCAAAGGGTTTTTGGATATACGTACTAACGCGAGAAAGATAAGCTGCATTTACATCTGATTGCGCTGCCGAAGTCGACATCATTATCACCGGAATATTATGCAACTTAACATTGTCGCGAATTCGCTTCAAAAACTCAATACCGCTTTCGCCTGGCATATTGAGGTCAGTAATAATCAGGTCCGGGAGATATTCACGCTCTTCTAGCAATTGAATAGCTTTTTCACTTCTAAGGGAACAAACTAAATCCACGTTCGGAATCACCTTTAAAAGCGCTTTTTTTATAAACAACTGATCGATTGGGTCATCATCAACCAGCAAAATTTTGAAATCAGATCTCACTACTATTTCCTACAAACACGCATAAAAGATCTGCCGCCGCCCCTTCTCAAGCACCAGAACTTAAGTTAACTATTAAAAACGTGGAAAATCTTATGTTTCCTTGAGCGGATAGATAACAGACGCTGCGTGTGAAAACAACAATTCAGCAAACAGACTAAATTCTCTCTATTTCAGACACTTGATCAAATATGAAAAATATTTAATTTTTCTGAGTGGGAAAAATCAGTGAATTTCTACCCTAAATGCATGTGCGTTCCAAAACTGAATATAAAAACTAACTTTCATAACCTCAAATTAGCAATAACAGCATTTGTCCTTTTCTCTCTCAATTGCTTGAGCGCTCGCAAGGAAGTGATCAAGTTTCATAAATTTTGACCTCGCAACACATAGGAATCTATCATTCTACTATGATAGTTCAGTGCTAAATCATACGTTCAAATGAAAGCACCTCCTATGAAATTACTTAGACGATTGAAATTATTGATTGCTGTTTCCTTTTCATTTGGTCTTGTCTCTTTTGCCCCAATAGCCATAGCGGATCAGCCAGAAACACGACCTAAAATAATATTCTTCGATGTAAATGAAACGCTTCTCGATCTAGACGCCATGAAGTCATCCGTGAGCGAAGCTCTGGAAGGCCGCGAAGATCTAATGGCGTTATGGTTTTCTACCATGTTGCATCACTCCCTCGTTGATACCAGCACAGGCCAATATCACAGCTTTGGAGACATTGGCGTAGCCGCCCTGATGATGGTTGCCGAAAATAACAACATCGAGATCACGCCAGAGGCCGCCAAATCCGCCATAGCTACACCGTTGACTTCCTTGCCACCCCACCCTGATGTGATTGACGGGCTCCAACGCCTAAAAGCAGCAGGCTACACAATTGTAAGTCTCACAAATTCGTCTAATGCTGGTGTAAAAGCTCAATTTGAATTTGCAGGTCTTACCCCCTATTTCGACCAACGCTTAAGCATTGAAGACATTGAAATCTACAAACCCAATCTAGCCGCATATGACTGGGCGTTGAAAAAAATGAATGTCGATCCACATGACGCTATGCTTGTTGCAGCGCATGGTTGGGATATTGCCGGAGCCAAAGCAGCCAGCATGCAAGCCGTATTCGTAGCCCGTCCGGGCAAAGCTCTCTACCCACTCGCCAAAGAACCAGACTTCATCGTAAATGGTATTGATGAATTGGCTGACAAGCTCATCAAATAAAAAGTAGCCTAGGGAGGTTTGTTACCTAGATTTTGCTTATCTTCCCACTGGCCATCGCTTTAAAGATACTCCACCGGCGCCCTAACGGGGAAATGCCTTTGCCTGTCATATAGGCAGGCATTGTCGCCACATACAAAACAGCCCCGCCAAATTCCGGTGGTATAGTCGGGAAAGCTTGCTGAACAGCTTCAAGGCGAGGCGCAGCACATGGACTGCCTATACGGGCAGAAACATATCCACGCCCACAATCAGCAATCCCATCCTGATAAGGCTCAATCTCTAGTCTCAAAATTTTAGCAGCACATAGAGCAATCCAAGCGCCTGTCTCCATACGCGGTGGCTTGTCGACATTCTCTATACCATCCAACACATCATCATATGCATTCAGCAACCCATCTAGCATTGGCTGCATATCCGGCATGTCGCAAAACTCATCTTTCAGCGCCAAAGCCAAATCGTGGGAGCGCACAACACTTCCTGAAAATATTTGACCTAAAACCTCACGCCACCATTGTACGCGGATTCTACCGAGCATCGGTTCTGATACACCTAAGGCACGCTCCAACTCATGTACCAAAGAATAAAAAGCCACAAGTATGGCTCTTTTGCTCTTTGGAGCGTATCTACTGGCCAACCATCGATCTTCATCCGAAGATTTTAGTTTATTTTCCAGCTCTTCGTTAGGTGCGCGGATTTGGGGGCTAGTCGTATTGGTCATGAAACCATATATGGACAGTAGCGTTATATATCTAGCTGTTCATTTAAAAAAAAGGACATACCAATGGCTTTCGAACTTCCTGCACTCCCATACGCAACAGATGCACTAGAACCTCACATGTCTGCGAACACTTTTAGCTTTCACCACGCAAAGCATCACAACGCATACGTGACAAATTTGAATAAGATGATTGAAGGCACTGACTTCGCAGGCAAATCACTTGAAGAAATCATCAAGTCTTCTGATGGCGGTGTATTTAACAATGCGGCTCAAGTGTGGAACCACACATTCTTCTGGCACTCAATGAAACCACAAGGTGGCGGCGAGCCAACTGGTGCGATCGCCGACAAGATCAATGCAGATTTTGGGTCTTATGCTGCATTTAAAGAAGCTTTCGCTACAGCTGGTGCGACTCAATTTGGTTCTGGTTGGGCTTGGCTTGTCCTTGCAAACGGCAAACTAGAAGTGCGCAAAACTCCAAATGCTGAAACACCTCTTACAGAAGACGGTGTAACACCGCTTCTAACCATGGATGTTTGGGAGCACGCATATTACCTAGATTACCAAAATGCACGCCCAGTTTACATTGAAACCTTTCTTAGCGAACTTGTGAATTGGGACTTCGTAAACCAGAACTTGGCAGACGCTAGCTAGGATCACAGTTAAAAGCCAAATTTTAAAAGGCCGCTCTGCTATATGCAGGACGGCCTTTTTTTTAACATCCATGTTTTGAATATAAAAAAGCCCGCCAAATTTGACGGGCTTTCCCAACAATGAGCTCATAGAGACTGGATAAATCAACCGCCTTAAGCTGAACGAACTTTCTGTAAGAAATCTACAACGGACGTTTGAAGCCCATCAGCTTCGCCGGCCAAACCAGTAGATGCACTCTCTACTTGTTGTGCACATTGGCCAGTTTCAGATGTTGTTGCACTCAGAGACTGCACTGAATCATTAACTGTTTGAGCGCCGCTCGCTGCTTCTTGAGCTGACCGGGAGATTTCCATTATTGCTGCACGCTGCTGATCCATTGCAGAAGCAATCGATGAAGAAATCGTATCAATATCACTAATCAGTGTAGAAATCTTGTTCATCACAGAAACAGCACCACCAGAAGCTTGCTGTATGCTTGCTATCTGACTTGCTATTTGTTCAGTTGCTTTACTTGTTTGGCTTGAAAGTTGTTTCACTTCATTCGCAACGACCGCAAACCCCTTACCGGCTTCACCAGCACGCGCTGCCTCGATAGTCGCATTGAGTGCAAGCAAGTTTGTTTGGCCTGCAATATTGTTAATAAGGTCAACAACTTCTCCAATCGCTTCTGCTTCGCGATCTAGGCCTTTTACGCTTTCACTAGAAACGTGCATTTCATCAACAGCTTCTTTTGCTATCTTCGTTGAATGCACGATCTGGTTCGCAATTTCTGCGATAGAAGCTGACATTTCTTCAGCGGCAGACGCCACAGTGTTCACATTGTGAGATGCTTGATCTGCAGCACCAGCAGCTGCTCCAGTTTCATGTGTTGCGTTCTCAGCTGAACCACGCATGACCGCAGCAGTATTTTGTAATTCTGAAGTTGCTCGAGACATAACTTCAAATGTATCGCGCATTTTGCCGTCGAAATCTTCGATAAAGCTATCAATCTGACGTGTACGTGTCTCACGCTCAGCAGCTTCAACTTTTGTTTGTTCTTCAAGACGCAAACGCTCGCGACCATTTTCCTCAAACACGCGTAGAGTTTGAGACATTTGGCCGATTTCGTCTTTTCCGTCTGTGCCTGACATATCAATATCAAACTCACCATCAGCCAAACGTGCCATGGCATTGTTGAGTGCTGTCAAACGTTTGGAAATACGGCGATCCACGTAGAAGAAACCAATCAATCCAGCACCTGCTAATGATGCTAGTGTCATCAAAATAAGCAAGGTAATCGCTGTTGTATTTGTACCCAACGCTGATTTTGCTGTAGCTTCAGCATCTGCTCTAATTGTCTCTGCGAACGAGATGGTAGATGCTTGTAATGTTTCAGCAGCGGAATTTGCTTGCTCAGCTATCGCTTCAGCTTGCAATACAGATTCAAGCACCTGCGTCTTCATCGATGCAATCGTACTGTCACCTTCAGCAAAAGTGACAAGACTTTGCACAGCGTTTTTCAACTCTCCTGAGGCCACGCCACCGAGAATCGCAACATTCACTGTAATTTCATCGACCTGATAAAGTAATTCTTCTTCGATATCAGTGATACTATCAACAGTTTCCGCAAGTTCAATTTCACCGTAAAGTGAGTTCATAGTATTTGCGGAGAGGCTAATACGCAAAAGGGTTTCGATATCACCTTCTTCTGCAGTATCTAATTGGCCTTCAACAGCGGCCACCACGTCGCTTCTAAAATCACGCACATCGTTCATTGCAGAGCGCAATCTACCATCTACCGCAATTCTTTGCGTCACAACGCTGTTTAGCGAGTTTACAGCATTTTGCATTTCATCAATTGCTGCACCAACTTGCGTTAAATTTCCTACGTCTTCAGCAGCCGCTAATTCTGCAATATTCGCATCAATGTCAGCAAGGTAACTCACTAACTCATCAAGAGAACGAGATCGCTCAGTTTCACTGACAACTCCGGCAAAACCTTCTGTCGCAGCCTTAAGAACACTAGATGAAGTTCCCATATCATCGGCTGCTTCTAGAAGCGGCAATTTTTCTTCGACAATATCTGTTAAACCAGCACTGGACGAATTCAGAGCGGAGATTGAAATCCCTGAGGCACCTGCCAACGTCACTCCGGCTGCTGCAAACGCTGCAGGTAGCCGCACCCTAATCAAATTGTGATTTAACTTAGACATTATCTTTTTCAGCCCCCAGAGCTTCTAAATTTTTGATTTTTAATCAAACGGACCACTAAAGCGCAGTCCGTTTGATTATTATATTTTAAAGCTGAAAGTTAATCGTTACGTTAATGCCAGCATCTGGAGAACCTGATTCAAATTTCCATTGGCTCAGCGCTTTAATTGCTGCTGCATCAAATACACCAGGAATACTAGCGTCAGTAACAGCTACATTTTCAACTTTTCCAGCGTCATTTACATCGAAAGACAATGAAACAGAGCCTTCCAATTCACGGCGTTCAGCTCCACGTGGATATTCAGGAGCAACTTGTTTTACTACTTTAGCTTCAGCAAGTGCTGGAGCAGCACCACCAAATACAGATGCAACTGATAGAGCAGCTGCTGACAATGCAAATTTCAACTTCATGGTTTCACCCTTAAAACAGATATAGTGATACGTTTTTTTTGAATGACTGAAACATATAATGAATCAGCCAGACATACGCTTACACGGGCAAATATTGACCTCTGAGTTGCAAATGTTAGGTTAATTTAACTACCAAAATTACAAATATGTACTCATCCAAACGAATTTTTAGATCGTTTTTACTAGTCGAAACAATGTAAACAATTGATATAAAACAATTTTATGCAGAAAATAAATTTCGCAAGAAATTTAAAACACACATCAACCCTAAAATGTAATGTGCCTAAAAAGCACGTATAGGACGTTAAATTTTGGCTCCATAGCTTCAAAAGCTGAGAATATTCAAATTCATGTTAACAAATGAATTCAATAAAAAGGGCATCCATTCAACAATAGATGCCCTTCATAATATTTTTTATAGTACAAACCGCTGATTTATACCGCTATACTTGTGCGCCATGAGGTGCGTTTTCATTTTCACCACCACCTATACTTCCACGACGAAGGCCTGTGTGAAGCAATATTGCCGATGCGATAAAGATGGACGAATAAGTCCCAATAAACACCCCCCAAATCATGGCAAAAGAGAAGCCCCGCAAAACCTCACCACCCAGTAGGAAAATGGAGAATAGAGCAAGCAAAGTTGTTCCTGATGTTAGCAATGTACGAGATAGCGTCCGATTTATAGACATATCAATTACATCAGTATCAGACATTTTTTTATACCTGCGCATTTCCTCACGCACACGGTCATACACAACTACGGTATCATTCATAGAATACCCCACAATTGTTAGCAGTGCTGCAATTGTAGATAGATTGAACTCAAATTGCGTAACCGCAAACATACCAATTGTCAGAATTACATCATGTATAAGCGCAAGTACCGCTCCAATAGAGAATTGCCATTGGAACCTGAACCAGATGTAAAGAAGCATCAATCCAAGCGCAACAACTAGCGCCATGATACCGTCCTGCAAAAGTTCACCCGATACTTTCGGACCTACAGCCTCTTTACGACGCTCTTCAATGTCACCGAATTTGTCTTTCAGTGCTGAAAGTATTCCGCTTGCTGTTGCTTGTACAGCAGCCTCTACAGCCTCGCCTTCAGCATCTGGAGCTTTGGTTTTGATCAATGCGATCGTCGTGCCTGTCTCTTCCGCTACTAGATTATCTTTAATCTCAGTAACCTCGACCCCATCCAAATCAAGTTCAGACAGAGCATCTCTAATTTCGCCAATTTCGACCTTTGTTGATGTCTCGATCTCAATCACAACACCACCAACGAAATCGATACCAAAGTTAAGCCCTCGTGTTGCGACCATTGCAATAGATGCAATAATAAGAACTAACGACAAAGCAAAAGCACCAAACCTAAGTTTCATAAAACCAATTTTTGGCTCAGTAGGAAGGTATTTCAATAACATAATCTCTCTTCCTATACTGGTAGCTTTTTGGGACGAACAGTTCGCACCCAATCAGCCATAAACATACGTGTCAAAACGAACGCAGTGAATACAGAGGTAAAAACACCTATTCCCAAAGTCACCGCAAACCCTTTTACAGGACCTGACCCAAGCCAGAATAAAACGGCCGCCGCAATTAGGGTCGTTAAGTTGGCATCCAATATTGTTGAACTTGCCTGCTTATATCCTATTTCTATGGATGTAATGGGAGAACGACCATTTTTATGTTCTTCACGGATGCGTTCAAATACAAGAACGTTTGCATCAACAGCCATACCGATCGTTAGGATAATACCGGCAATACCAGGCAATGTTAGGGTTGCACCCAATCCTGACAAAGACCCAATGATGAGCATAATATTTGCTGCAAGGGATATAACCGCAAACACACCCCACAAACCATAGGCAAGAATCATAAAGATTGCGACGAGCGCCAGACCAATAGCGGATGCTGTCGTCCCTGCGCGAATAGAGTCTTCACCCAACCCCGCGCCTACCACTCGCTGCTCGACGACTTGGAGCTTAGCTGGTAACTCACCCGCCCTAAGCACGATAGCAATTGCGTTCGCTTCCTGAATTTCAAACGAACCTGTAATACGACCAGATCCACTCAAAATAGGGGAACGTACACTTGCTGCAGAAATCACTTGCCCATCAAGCACAATAGCAAAACTATCATTGATGTGCTCAGAGGTAAAATCTCCAAAAACCTTTGGTCCGCGCCCTTTTAGAGTAAAGTTAATTTGTGGACGGTTGTTTTCATCAAAACCTTGTGACGCAGTTGCAAAATCAGCACCCGTCAGAATAGGGTCTTCGTGAACGACATATTCGCGCGCAGAATAAGCATCTTGGCGCTTGACCTTCCCCAAACGCGGCTCATCTAACCGATACTGGGATGCATCAGCAGTTTCATCAACAAGATTAACGGTCATAACACCCGCACGTTGAATAAGCTCTATCAATTCTGTCGGATCGTCCAACCCTGGAACTTCAAGTACAATTCGGTTTGATCCCTGTCTTTGAATATTGGGGTCAGTTGTCCCTGAGCCATCAACACGTCTACGAACGACTTCAATAGAATCGTTAAGGGCTTCAACTTCAAGCTCTTCCAAACGAGCCGATGAAAACGTAACATTCATCACGCCGTTTTGCTCAGAGATATTTAAACTTTGCTGTCCGCCGATTCCGCCAACAGGAGAAGATAATTCACGCACCCGCCTTTTTGCTTCATCAATTTGGGTTGGTTCCATTACACGAAACCGAACACCCCCATCAACAACTTCTCGGCCACGGAATTTCACATTATTGGGCTTTTTAATAAGCGTTCGCTGAATATCCCGAGAAAGTTCCAGCAACCTATTTTGTTGCAATTCCTCTGGATCCACCTCCAGCAGTAGATAGGAACCGCCTTTAAGGTCCAAACCTAATTTTACAGTTTCAGATGGCATAAATCCTGGAAGCCCAGCGCGTTGACCTGCATTCAGCAGATTCGGCAGGCACAACCAAGCTCCTAGCAAAACAACGCCAATCACAAGAAGGCGTTTCCAAAGAGCAAATTGCAACATAATTTAGCGACTCTAGCTTTTAGAAGTATCGTTAGCTGGCTGAGGTGTATTTTTACCACGGACCTCAACAATCATAGCGCGAAGCACGCGAAGTTTTACACCCTCGCCCGCATCAATCACAACTTCAGTATCTTCGACACGTGTGATTTTACCAATAAGTCCACCCGTTGTGACAATTGTATCGCCCTTTACGACAGCATTCACCATCGCCTGATGTTCTTTTTGGCGCTTTTGCTGAGGACGAATCATTGTGAAATACAAAATCACAAGAATACCAGCGAATGGTAGCATTTGAAGCAATGGAGAAGGTTGACCGGCTGCGCCATCAGCGCTGGTCACCTGAAAAATTAGCGGTGCGATAGACATAAACGCCTCTTAAATTATTCCTTAGCCATTTCCGTTTGGAAACGAACGTGCGCCAACCCAACTGACACCAGTGTGGATAGACGCATTCAAGCCGCGGACTATATCGTCAGGTCACAACAATGCAATGTGCTGATACGCATTGGTTTATCATGTTGATGCGTTAAATTGACCGTTTGGGTAATAAATGTGACGCAGGATCTATCGGAGACTTCCCTCGACGCAACTGAAAATGCAATTGGGGACGATCAACTGATCCAGTTTCTCCAACCTTTGCAATCGCCTGCCCTTGTCGAATCGGTTGATTTTCTTCCACCAGCAATTCTTCCGCGTGAGCGTAGGCGCTGACCCAGCCGTTGCCGTGGTTTATGAGGATTAGGAGGCCGAAACCTGGTAATTCGCTGCCGGCATAGACGACATATCCATCAGAGGCGGCTTTTATTGTTGATCCGGCACGGGCGGCGATATTGACGCCGTCATTTATTTTACCATTTGGCATTTGCCCGTAAGTTTTTATGATATTCCCATTTACCGGCCATAAAAAGCCTTTTGAATCTCCGGGTAAATCAATTTTTTCACTTGTTTTTATTGCAGAAACTGGGGCCGACTCGTCAAAACGGCCCAGTGCTTCATTTTTTACAGCTAATTTAGCCGAATCGACAGCAAGGCCGTGACCTGCTTGTTGGTCTCCCCCCAATTGAACAACCGAAGGCGAAGACGCTGTTGCAGTTTGTCCTACAATTGGAGCTGCAATTCCCTTTGATTCACGCAAGATTTTATCGCGGGCTTTAGCTGATGCGATAGCTGTTGATTCTGATGCAAAAGAATCTCTGGCTAAACTTGGTAAAATCATCTGATCGCCGGGATAAATGGTCCACGGCTTTGGCAATCCATTCATATTTGCGAGCGAGCGGGTATCGACATTATAACGTCGTGAAATGGCGTATAAAGTCTCCCCTGTTTCCACGACATGGATATTTGGAGGCGGCAAATGCACGAAACTTCCAACTTCCAGACGAAATGGCGGTTGCAGGTCATTTGTTTCAACCAACGCCCGCAAAGCCACCCTATAGCGCGTCGAAAGACTGTATAATGTATCACCTGCAAGCACTTCCACCTTATCTCCAACCGGCAATTCAGATACGGAAGCATTTGTATATGCTGGGATATTTGAAGGCTGAGAATAAACTGATGCCGTAGAAGTGTTGCTTACTAAAGTTTGTTGATGCTGTGAATGCGATAATGATTGCATGGACGCCGCATTATCATATCGACCTTCATTCATTCCCATTAAATCTTCATTGGAGAAACTCATTTCTCCTGCGCCAGAAAGTTCACGCTGTTTGAAAGAATGATCAACAACACCAGCGCCGATTAGTGCTCCGCCACCTGCAACTCCTCCTGAAAGCGGTGCCATTGGTGTCGCATAAATATTTGCTACAGGAGCAGCTGCCGGAAGAGAACCAACGGCTTGATGGGGGATAGTTTGCCGCATTCCAGAATTTGCGTAATTTGCCGAGGTGCCGAATTGTTGTTGGTTTAATGACGGGTTTGTGTCGACTATTTGTGTTCCCGCTTGGCCATAAGTGACGGGTGGGTAGCGAGTCTGTGCGATTCCCTGTTGATACACACCTGTACTTTGATGAGTGACATATTGTTGTTGGGCTGATCCGGCTTGGGAATAAATTTCTGTTTGAGAATTGTTTATCGCATTGGCCCGAGCTTGTTGTTGAGCTGCTTGCTCAGCGGCCAATCGTTGTCTCTCTGCTTGCTCACGCGCCTGAGCAACTTTTTCGTAATATTGCGTATCGGGCTGACCAAGCGGGGAGCCTTGTGTCACTGGTGCATAATCTGCACCTTCAGGAATTCTATATTCGCTATATCGAGCCGCTGAACGAAATTCGACGGGTGCAGTTTCCCGCGCCTGTGCAATTGCCGGCGCGCACCAACACATACTTAGAACACATGCCAGAACCAGCTTTATGGTTAAGACTGATCTGGTAGAAAGCCGTTTTTGTTCACTCATTTATTAACTGACAAACAGACAAAATGTTCGTCCCTCACCGCATTAAAGTTCTCTTGCAGTGCCAATAATGAGGGGTAAAAACTTAGAAGCCCCTAACGTGGTTAGTTTTTCGACTTGATTTCCGACTCTTTTATAAACATTTATCTGTTGTGAGCCGTCTTTTTCTACCGGCGCAACCAATATGCCCTCGGATTTCAACTGTTGCGCCAAAGTGTAAGGCGGGCGACTAATTGCACCCGTAAGTATGATACGATCAAATGGCGCACGTTCTTGCAGCCCTTCCATGCCATCGCCATGGAATAAGCGAATATTGTCTAGCTCCAAAGATAACAGTGTTTCGGCTGCTTTTTCATGCAGGGTTCTAAAACGCTCTACGGTGTAAACCCGTTTTGCAAGCAAAGATAAAATCGCGGCTTGATACCCAACACCGGTTCCAACTTCTAAAACATCGTGATCAGGCTGAACATTCAGCGCTTGCAGCATTTGGCCGACAACAACAGGGAGGGAAAGTTCCTGTCCGCACGCAATTGGGACTTTTAAATTGTCATAAGCCATGTCGCGATATTCGGGAGGCACAAAAACAGCGCGCGGCGTTTTTTCAATCGCGCTCATCACACGATTGTCCCGCACACCAGCTTGACGCAGCAATAAAACAAGCCGCGCAGCTCTAAATGGATCCACTACACTCAACGGTCAAAGACCTTTTATAATTCGCCAAAAGACTCAATTAGCGTATCACGATAAGCATAATGCGTTAAATCGACATGTAATGGAGAGATACTGATCTTGTCTTCATAGATGCAACGCAGGTCAGTTCCACCCGGAGGATCAGATTTGGGACCACCATGTGAGAGCCAGTAATAATCACGGCCACGCGGGTCTGTACGTTTTTCTGAATTCACAATCGAAAAATCACGCAAGCCTTGTGATGTGATTTCCGTGCCTTTGACATCTTCAATTTCACAATCAGGAAAATTGACATTCATCACGACGGATTTTGGCCAGCCAGTTTCCAATAGGCGCTTGACCACTTTAGGGCCAAAATGTCGCCCTGTGTCCCAAGCCATAGATTTGCCTTTTCGAAAGCCCTTCGTTTGGGAAAATGCAATACCCGGAACACCCATGAGCATGCCCTGCACAACCGCACCAATCGTGCCAGATTGCGTTGTATCTTCACCGACATTTTGACCGTTATTGACGCCTGATAAAATCAAATCTGGTTTTTTATCAGTTAGGATGTGCTCTATGCCTAAAACCACACAATCTGTTGGTGTGCCTTCAATGCGGAAACGCTTTTCTCCGCGTTGATCAATGCGAACAGCTTCAGAGACAGTGATAGCACGGCCCTGCCCTGATTGCTCAACCAGCGGGGCGACCATCCACACATCATCAGAGATAGACCTTGCAATCTCTTCCATGACCACAAGACCCGGTGCATCTATTCCATCGTCATTTGTAACAAGAATACGCATTAGCCAATCACCTCTACACCGCCCATATAAGGCACAAGTGCTGCTGGCACTTTGATAGAGCCATCTTCTTGCTGATAGTTTTCAAGGACCGCCACGAGTGTGCGACCAACTGCAAGGCCAGAGCCGTTTAGTGTGTGCACAAATTGTGTTTTTGGTTTTTTGTTGTCTTCAGTTGGTGCCGGCTTAAAGCGTGTATTCATACGACGCGCTTGGAAATCACCACATGTCGAACAAGAAGAAATCTCGCGGTAAGTATCTTGAGACGGCAACCACACTTCAATGTCGTAAGTGCGCTTTGCACCAAAGCCGATATCACCTGTACACAAATTCACAACACGGTATGGCAATTCAAGTTTTTGCAGGATCGCTTCTGCGCAGCCTGTCATGCGTTCTAATTCAGCGTCAGATTCTTCTGGCTTGGTGATGGATACCATTTCAACCTTGGTGAATTGGTGAAGCCGGATCATGCCTTTTGTATCACGTCCAGCAGAACCAGCTTCAGAGCGGAAACACGGAGTCGCCGCCGTCATTCGGATTGGCAATTGATCTTCAGCTAAGATTTGTTCGCGCACGAGATTTGTGACAGGTACTTCGGCTGTTGGGATGAGATAGTGATGCCAGCTAGAAGGACTGTTAGCACCGCCTCTCAATTTTAAAGACTCTTCGGTTAACTTTTTTGCTGCGCTAAGTTCACCAAGTTCATATTTTTCACGAGCAGCATCCTGATACTCTAGCGCCTTTTTCAAAGTGTCATCAGACGATGTTTTGAATAAATCCTCTTCAAACTTAGGCAATTGCCCCGTTCCTACAAGCGCGTCATCGCGCACTAAAAATGGCGGTGAGACTTCCTGATAACCATGTTCATCTGTCTGCACATCAAGCATGAATTGCGTTAAAGCGCGCTCAAGCTTGGCCATTTTGCCGCGCAGCGCCACAAAGCGCGCACCAGAAATTTTAGCGGCGGCTTCAAAATCCATTAGGGCAAAGCCCTTCTCGTCTTTTAGCTTTTCACCAAGATCGGCATGTTCTTGGGGTGTGAAAGCCAATTTATTTGGCTCACCCCAGACGCGCACTTCAGTATTGTCGTCTTCATCTTCGCCATCGGGCACATCATCATAGACGATGTTTGGCAGGCCAAGCAGAATGGCATCTAGCTTGGCGCGCACGTCTGATTCGGTTTCGCCGATTTTTTCCATTGTGGTTTTGGCATCTGCGACTTCAGCCATTAGGCGCTGGGCTTCATCTTCATTGCCTGTGGCTTTGGCTTTACCGATTAGTTTAGATGATTTGTTGCGGATTTGCTCGGCATCTTGGATTTGCTGAACGGCTGCACGCAATTGCTCGTCTAGCTCAAGAATTTCCGACACCACATTACCCAATTCCGACTTGCGGCGGTTCCAGCCATTTTTATAGGCATCTGGATTGTCGCGAATGGCGCGGATATCGTGCATGGGAAGGCTCCTAAAAGGCGTAAACTCGTCTGGATATTCTATATGGGGAAGGCAATAGCATTATTCGCAAGAAATAACAGCCATATTGGCGAAACTCGCGAAGCAATCTGTTTATCGGAATAGACGCTCACATACAAATCACACGCTATTGAATTGTGAGTGAGCGATAGATGGGGTCTTATAGCTATAAATGAGCAATCAAGGGGCTGGCAGATGAGCTATATCAGGAAATACGGACATTGGGTGATATCTATCTATATCGCTGTGATTTTTCTGGATTCACTACGTTTCAAATTTACCAATGCGCCTGAAACGCAGGTGATTTTTGGTAAGCTGGATGCATGGGCTGGCACGTTTGGTGCGGGCGGGATATTTTCGCAAACGGGTCTGTTTAGCCAATATGTCATTGGTAGCGCGGAACTTGTTGCATCCGTATTGATTCTGGCAGGTTTATTTCTTGGCTATAAAACAATGCATGGTTTGGGCGCGCTGATTGGCGTGGCTGTGATGACGGGTGCGATCAGCTTCCACCTGTTCACGCCTTTAGGTATTGATCCAAACAATGATGGTGGCGGATTGTTTTTTGCGGCTATAGGTGTGTGGTTGGGGTCGATCGCGATTGCATTTATGCGCCGCAAGGAATTGCTGAAACTGGGCTGCGGGGTCGTTGGTTCAGTGTTGAGCAAATGATCAAGCACTCGCCTGCTGAACAAGAGCGCCAATCACACTAAATATTGAGGCGCTCTTCTTCAGCTTCGTCTTTTTTCTTCTCGACAAAAGCTGCTGCGATAATGCCTAGCTCAAACAAGAGATAGACAGGTAATGCCAATGCGATTTGTGAGAATGGGTCTGGCGGTGTCATGAACATTGCGATCAGGAATATACCAAAGATCGCGTATTTACGGCTTGCACGCAAAGTCGACACTTGCACCACACCAGCGCGTGCGAGCAATGACATAATAACCGGTGTTTGGAATGCCAAACCAAAAGCTGTGATCAGGGATATAGACAAATCCACATAAGGCTTTGCTTTTGGCAAGAATGTGACGCCTTCAAATTCCTGATTAAACGCAAAATGCATCACAAATGGCAGGATCATGAAATACACAAGCGCTGCACCTGCCACGAATAGGAATGGTGTGATCGTGATGTAAGGCAACATGGCTTGGCGTTCGGATTTGTATAATCCGGGAGCAACAAAGCTATAAATTTGCCAAGCAACAAATGGAAATGCCACAGCAAGCCCTGCAAGAATTGCCAATCGCAATTTGATGAACAAAATCTCGAAAGCATCCGTAAAGATAACACCGTCAATGGCGTTTGCGGCACCAAACTCAGCTTTTGCTTTGTCAAACGGCAACATGAGGAAATCAAACATGTGCTGTGCAAATACAAATGCGATCAGGGAACACACACCCACAGCGATAAGCACACGCACCAAACGGGTACGCAGCTCTTTAAGATGATCCATTAAAGGCGCTCTACTCGCCTCCACATCTTCATGCCCTTCTGGACCTGAATTGCTAGTTTTCGTTTGAATATCGGTCATGATGTGGCTTTATCACCGATCTTTTTTGAATCAGTTTGAATCGACTGATCTTCGAGAATTTTTTTAGCTTTTAAAGCCTCGGTTTCGGAAACCTCAGATTCTATAGCCTCAGTTTTTGTTTTTTCTGTTTGGGGTATTTCTGCTTCAGCTTTGGTGTTTTCAAAGTCAGATTTCATTTTATTGACAGCTTCACCGGCATCTTTTGCAATTTCAGCTTCTGTGTCATTGAATTCTTTTTGTATTTCATCAAGGCCGGACTCTTTTTTGAGCGCCTCAACTTCTTTACGAAGTTCATCTAGCTCGGCCTGACGTCCCAATTCATCAAAGCTCTGTCTGAATTCAAATGCCATCATACGAAGCTTACCGGTAAAGCGTCCGAACTTGCGCATCATCAACGGCAAATCTTTCGGCCCGACAACTACGAGCGCTAGAATGCCTAATAACAACATTTCCGAAAAGCCGATTTGCGGAATCATTTACGCAACTACTCCATAGGCGAGCAAGAAAAAGCACCTGCCCTGATCATCGGCACTACGGCCAAATGATATCGCCACTCAATATTAAACTTCTGTTTTATCTTTTTTGGGCGTGATGTTTATTGTTTCGCCGTCTTCAAGCGCTTTTGGAGATTTTGGAGCAGGCTCCTTACTCTCTTCATCATCCTTCAAACCTTGACGGAAACTCTTCATGCCGTTGGCAAGATCGCCCATGATTGAGGAGATTTTACCTCGACCACCAAACACTAGCAGAGCTATTACGAGTACAATTATCAACTGGAAAGGACCAGCTCCACCAAGACCAAACATTGCTCAAACTCCTACATTCTGCAACTTCGTCGTATTCCCTAGACCAATACCTAATTTAAATCAGCCCCCGCCGCAAACAATCACAGAACACATTTCTGTTTTATTGAGCAAATGAGTTGATTATTGATCATCTTCTTTGGAAAAATCTGTATGAAATTCCGCTGGTTCAGTCAAACCATCTTCAATTGAGTCGATGATTTCAAGCAAATCTTCATCCGCTTCAGACTCGCTAGGGCGCGGCATATCAAAATCATCGGGGATATTGGCAGATAATAACCCAGCAGCTTTCATCTCCTCGCGTCCGGGAAGAGAGTCCAATCCATCAATTCCAAAATGTTCAAGGAAGGCATTAGTTGTGCCATATACGACTGGTCGCCCAGGCGTTTTTCGCCGTCCGCGTAGCTTGATCCAATCCATTTCGAGCAACACATCTAGCGTGCCTTTGGAC
This sequence comes from Hirschia sp., assembly GCF_058892565.1. Classification (NCBI taxonomy): domain Bacteria; kingdom Pseudomonadati; phylum Pseudomonadota; class Alphaproteobacteria; order Hyphomonadales; family Hyphomonadaceae; genus Hirschia; species Hirschia sp. Next base: position 27,838 of record NZ_JBZXVU010000010.1, read on the forward strand.
ACCGCCACGCCGCGAACATCCTCAATTTCAGCGCGTGTACACGGCTGACAATAAGCGATAATAGACAAGGTCTCCATAGCAGCTTTTGAGAGCTTTTTTTCTTCTTCTCGTGTTTCTTCAAACAAAAAGGCAAGATCAGGCGCAGTTTGAAAACGCCACCCCCCCGCAATCTCCATCAATTGGATGCCTCGCCCTGCATAGGTTTTTTGTAATTGCATGAGAATATCAGCGACATCCACTCCTGGAGGCAGCATTTCGACTAATTCACCTGCTGCAATAGGAATGGTTGTGGCAAACAATATCGCCTCTGCACGTCGAAGCGCATCAATGCCGATTTCTACTGGATCAGAATGATCACTTTCGGCATCACCATCCCTTTCGATCACTTTGTAGATGTCATTTCCCAGTATTGCATGAGCCACTTCCATCGGAATATCGGCATCCTGATCGCCATCGGTATTTTCAGCGATGGGCATTTTTTGTTTCGGAGGCTTTTGTTTTTGCTGACGCGACAGAGCCGCTACAACTTTGCGGATTTCTTCGGGATCTGATTTATCTGTCATATCTGTTCCGCAATTTAAGAAGCTTTATTCTCGGCTTGTGCCCGCCTGACATACACATCAGACAAGGCGGCATCCTGCCTCATATCAACTGCGCGGTCACGGGTTAGCTCAAGGGCTGCAGCAAAATAGCTCGCTGTTATAGATTTTCTAGGCGTTTCATCGGGTTCGTCACTAGGCGCACTCAGACCTTGAATTCTTGCCCAATCGTCTAGTTGAGGCACAATTTTTTTCAACGATTTGCGTGCGCTTTCCAGAGCGAGCACTGGTTGTCGGCGAACAATATGTGAGCGCACGCGGGTTTTTCGAGATTGAATATTTCCAAACGCCTTCATCAAATCATAAATGCTGGCATCGTAAGTGACTTTTTTATTGATCCGAACGCGCTCAGGCATACCTCTCACAAAAACGTCTCGCCCCGTGATATTGAGCGCATTTAATTCCGCCGAAGCATTGCGCATAGCCTCTAGCCTAGCAATCCGAAATGATAAACGGCGCGCCATAGCATCTGCTTCAGGTTCTAATTCTGATTTTTCATCCAATTTGGGCAGTAAAAGCTTGGATTTCAGATAGGCTAACCATGAAGCCATAAGTAGATAATCGGCAGCCAGTTCTATGCGATGGCTCTTCGCTTCTAAGATAAATTCGAGAAATTGTTCTGCCAATTGCAAAATAGAAACTTGAAGCAAATCAACTTTCTGACGACGAGACAATTCCAACAATAAATGCAGCGGACCTTCATAGCCATGAATATCAACCGTAAAAACATCTTCTGGTGCTGCTTCTTCTACTTTACGCGAAGCATCTCTCAAGTGTTGATCCTGAGCGAGCTGCATTAAGCCATCGCCCGACCAGTTGGATCTTCTCCGACCTCGTGAAGCGATATTTGCCCAAGCAAATCATCAAAGCGTCGCCGTCCTGCATCAATATCAAATGGCTGACGGTGCAATGTTGCATCTTCGGCGATTTTCGCTCTTTCTTCTGACCGCCCGACTAAGCGCGGACAGGCAGAAGCCACTTGCCTCATTTGCATCAAAATAGCATCAGGGTCTTTTTCAAATCCAGCACAATGAAGCGCGATATCGCACCCAGCGTCGAAACTTGCTCTTGCACGGCTTTCTAAAGTGCCACCTAGCGCTTTCATGCCAAGATCATCACCCATTAAAAGACCATCAAAACCTATACGTCCACGAATGACATCTCGAATAACTTTTGTTGAGACTGTTGCAGCAACATCTGGGTCAAATGCCTGATACGCAATGTGAGCAGTCATTGCCATGGGGGCATCACTTAATGCAGCGAAGGGCGCAAAATCTTTCTCTAATTCTTCGGCACTCGCATCAACAACAGGAAGTGCTTTATGACTATCTTGTTTCGCGCGGCCATGCCCGGGTATGTGTTTTATAACGCTCGCAACACCGCCATCCATGAGTCCTTTAATGGCAGCAGAGCCAATTTCAGCCACTTGTTGCGGCGAAGATCCAAAAGCACGATCTCCAACAATATCATGCGCATCATGATGCAATAAATCTAAAATTGGCGCGCAATCAGCAAATATACCTAGAGGCTGAAGTTCAGCGGCCATCAATCTGTGACCAAGCCAAGCAGCTTCTTTACCCAGCTCAGGCGATTTTTGGTACAGTCTTGCATATGCTTCACCGGCAGGAAATTCCGGCCACTCAGGCGGGCGCATACGGCGAACTCTGCCGCCCTCCTGATCTATAAAAACAAGACAAGGCCGCCCCAAAGCAGACCAAATTGCATCCACAAGCGCACGTACTTGCTTTCTTGATTTAACAGAGCGACCCATGAGAATAATTCCCCACGGGTTATGCTGTGCTAAAAAGATAGCTTCTTCATCCAGAAGTTCAGGTCCGGAAACACTCAGAATGCATGCTTTTGGTGCGCTCATTTTTTCTCTGCAACAATACAATCTCCCCCGCTCGCTTTGAAGGCTTTACAGAAGACATTCGCATCTGCACGAGAATCAAAGCTGCCGGCTTGTACACGATGCCACACCCCCTTGGGCCCAAGGTCAACGGTCTGAACGTGTCTCTGTGCGTTTTCAAAGAGATTTGGGGCTTTTTTTCCTGCATTTTTCCAAACATCATCGACTGCATCGACGGTTTTAACCGCTGCCAGCTGCACAACAAAGCCGCCATCTACCGCAAATTGATGTGAGACACTTGCCGGTTTAGGCGGAACAACGCGTGGTTTTGGTTGCTGAATAGGCGTGATATTTATATCGGCTGATGATGGTTCAGCTGGTTTCTTGACGACAGGTGCAGGTTTAATTTCTTCCGTTATGACGGTTGAACCAGCTGGTTTTGAACCAGGACGCAAATCAACAGGTTTTCCGCTTTCACCAAGTTGGCGCGTCTGAGGCTGCGCACGTCTTACTTCAGGCATGCTTGGAGAAATAGATTTTGAAGCCAACCCATTTGCCTGATTAGCATCAATGGCGACATTCTCAAGAACAGGAACAGGTTCTTCACGCACAGACATTTCTGCAATATCTGTTTCGGCACGGGCATCTCCACCCACCTGATCTAGCACCCTAATATCTGTATTTCTATCTGCATTTCCGCCAGGATCTAAAGGACGCATTTTAAAAGCACCTTCAGATGCAATCTGCGGCAATGCTGTGCTATCGGAATGGCGTACACCTTGTTTATAGGCGTTCCAAACCACGACACCAAAAACAGCTATCACCCCTAATGCCATGGCCAATATCAGTGGGCCACGATTATTCTCGTTCGGCATCTCATAGCCACCGTTTTCGTCAGGCAAAACGGCAAATGCCATATTATCATTCTTTGTTTGGTTGGGTCTACGGTCTGTCATTTCAAATGCCTGCAAGGATACGTTTTTTTGACGCGTCGCTTTTCCAATCGGTCAAAATTTCAATCTTTAATATCCAGTTTAAGCAAATATGGTTTATGCGACCTAAACCAGATCAAATAAATTCTTCTCCGGCTTGGCAGAGATCAGATCATTGAATCTAAGTTGAATAAACGCCTGTGTTCTTCAATCGCATAATTATCGGTCATACCTGCAATATAATCACAAACTATTCTCGCGCGGCGATCGCCTGAAGTCTGCTCTGCATCCTGCCTCCATGGGGGCGGCAATGTGTTTGGTTCGCGATTAAACAACTCAAACAATTCCTTCAAAATTCGCCTTGCTTGTGAGCGCATACGATTGACTTTGAAGTGTTTATACATCCGCTCATATAGGAATGCGCGCAAAACACGCTGCTTATCATCAAGACGTTTGGAGAAAGCAATAACTGGCTCGTCCAGATTTCTGATATCTTCCGCGCTTTGAGGGTTGTGCTTTTTCAAACGCCTGCGTGATTCTTTGACAAGATCATCAACCCAAATACCGATTAAACGCCGCACCGCTTCAGCGACTATCAGCTTCTCATCGAGAAAAGCATATTCTTTGCGAACACCTTTAAACACATCGCCAACAAGGGGAACTTCGCAAATCTCATCTACTGTAAATAGGCCAGCAGCAATTCCATCATCTATATCGTGATTATTATAGGCAATATCGTCTGCAAGCGCTGCGACTTGTGCTTCTGGTCCTGCAAAAGTGTGAAGCTCGAGATTTTCTAGTTGAGGATAATCCAAAAAAGCCTGAGGAAGCGTGTCTATAGATTTGCCATCAGTTAGAACAGGACCATTGTGTTTAACCAGACCTTCAAGCGTTTCCCAACTCAGATTTAAGCCATCAAATGTCGGATATCGTTTTTCCAATTTCGTCACAACACGCAGTGTCTGGGCATTGTGATCAAAGCCATTATATTCTTGCATACACGCATCAAGTTCATCCTCTCCCGCATGCCCAAAAGGTGGATGACCAATATCATGGGAAAGGGCCAAAGCTTCAGCAAGATCCTCATCTAGGCCCAAAGTTCGCGCGACAGAACGTGCAATTTGCGCGACCTCCAACGAATGCGTCAAACGCGTGCGGTAAAAATCACCTTCATGCGCCACGAAAACCTGCGTCTTCTGTTTTAAGCGTCTAAATGCAGACGAATGAATGATGCGATCTCTGTCACGCTGAAAACAAGTGCGCGTCGCCGAAGGCGCTTCTTCATGTGCACGCCCACGCGTTTGCAGCGGATCACTTGCATATATGGAACGCTGGGGGGGTACAAATGTTTCAACCATTAAGTTTGATTTCCAGAAAAGCTTTTAATTTCGACCCGCTGATATTACATATCTCATAAGTGGCGGTTTATAATCATAAGATTAATAACGCCAAGTTTATTGATTGGGTTTAGTTACAATTATGCAAGATAAAGTCACCATTACTGCTTCAGCTGCCGATCGCATTAAATTTATCCTAAAGGATAATGGCAATGCGTCCATGCTCCGTATAGGCGTACTTGGCGGTGGATGTTCAGGTTTTTCATACACTTTCGATTTTGCAAATGAAACAAATGAAGATGATATCGTATTCGAACGCGATGATGCCAAAGTCGTTATTGATGAAACGAGCATCCCATTCCTTGAAGGATGTGAAATAGATTTCGTAAATGAACTTATCGGTTCGTCATTTAAAATAAACAACCCCAATGCAACGGCATCTTGTGGGTGCGGCACCAGTTTTTCAGTCTAAGGCGGACCGTTTCAATAACATCACTACTTATCCTGATTTTTACGTCGTCGTGCGTTCAACCAACTTCCAATCCCAACGCCAGCTGCGACCCCTAGTATGGCTGGCGGGCTGATTATATTAAATAAAAACAGCATAAAACCTAGAAGGGTGCCCATCGCGACACCAACAAATCCTTCTTGAACAGGGTCAAATTGGAATTTATTCGGCTGGTTCATCGCCTTCACTCTTGTTAAAAGGTTGCACATCCATCGCCTTTTCCCGAGCCAGTTTGCGTCTCACGACCTGAATAATCACTAATACTGACACCAATGCTATAGCAATGACTGGCAACCATTTATGAGCTTGGTCTTCACCTGCCAACTCGCCAAAAATGTAAAAAAATACGAATGTTATACTGATATACATCGCGCCAGAAAAAATGATAAAAAAGGCAAATTTTGGAAATGGTGCGTGAAAAAAACCTGAAGCAACATAAAAAGGAATACGTGTTCCAGGTATGAACCGCACAATCATAAGACTGGATGCCAAATGGTTTACCACACCATCTCGCGCCTTTTTTACCGTCGGTTTATCAGCATATTTTTTTGCCCATTTATGCGAAACCGCAGCCCGACCTGCCCAATATTTCCATAAATCACTAAAAGTTAGACCAGTGATTATCGCTGCACCAAGAAACCACGGTTCCCCCAGTCCTGTAACAGCAGCTGCAGCAGAGCCAATAACAGCTGCATCCTCTTGAATAAATGGCAATATCAAGAAGCAAGCATAAATGCCCCAAGGATAAGCTTCGAAAAATGAAAGTAAAGAATCTAACATCGCACCAGCCACTATAACAATTGATGAGACTGATTGCATCTGAAGCGCAGTGGAGCAACAGAAAATCTCATTTCAATGAATGGCTCTTTTTATAAAAACTGTTCAATTTAGCTAAAAATTATTCCGTTTATTTGAATATTTACATGCTCGCCATGAAAGGTTCGCCAAAATTCTGCTTGATCATTGCCCACACATAATCAGCTAAAATACTAGCACCAACGCCATTTAGGTGATTGCTATCATGATAAATCACTTTGCCATCAAACATGCGCAAACAGGTTGATTGAGTTTCTGGACAGAACACAGATGTCGGGTCAATAAACAAGTGGCCTTCTTGTTCAACTCGTTTTTTCAAAACACGATTTACAGCGCTTGCACGCTCTTTAGATTCCATTCGCGTCAAACCCTCGCAGGATTTTTCCGAATGGTCTTCACTAATTAGGTAACTAGGACGCACAATACATTGACTAGAATCCAACCCTGGATAGGGAATAGCACCAATAACGACAAGCTTACTGCCAGCATTTTTAAAGTGCGCCAAAGTATTATCTAGCCCCACTCTAAATGCATGCTGAGAAGGCTCAATACCGTCAGGTGAGCCATCTTGAAAACCAATACGTGTTGGAGGCTCACCCTCAGCATCAATCCCCCACCAATATTGCGCAAACCGAGCATGAATTACGACAATCTGAGAAGGCACGTCAGCAACTCTGGTAAGGTTTTCTTCAAAATCACCAACCTTCCATTCGCCTCCATAAGTTGTCACCCCTTTGAAAGGCAAAACACCATATTGTCTGACTAAAACTGCGCTCAGATCATCGGCTTGAACCAAAGCCTCAAACCCTTTTGCAAACTCCAACGCATGGCTATCACCAATAACAACAATGTCTGGATCTTTTTTAGGTTGACCAAAAGCACAGGCGGTCTCGGCCAGAGATTTAAAATTTGCACCACAATGTATTGATAGATGAGTTTCAAGATTCGCTTCCTGCCTCGCTTCGGACAAGCGCCAATTCCAACCATTCTGATATGCTATCAAGCTTCCAGAAAACCCGATTGCCATGACAATACTTGAGACGACAAAACCAACTAAGCGCACCTCGCCTTTCTGATTCCCCGCCCAAGGTAAACGAAAACGTTCTTCGACCAGTCGATACATTAACTCAGCCAGCAGCATGGAGACACCTGCGAGAATAATCATTTCCCACGCATTTAAGGGACGAAATGCCCAATATCTGTATAGAATTATGAGTGGCCAATGTATCAAATACAAAGAATACGATGTCTGACCAAGTCTTACCAAAGGTCGACTTCCCAATAATACACGTGATGCAGACGTGCGAATACCGATAAGCAGCGCACATGTTGCTATCGTTGGTAAAACGGCCCGAATAGCATTGTAATTATCCGAGGACAGCAGGAACATTGACATGCCCAGCAGCACAATACCACCAACAAAAAATAGCCAGTGCAGCTTCTCCGAAATGAAAATGTCGCCATTTTTTCCGGGTAATAAAAGCAATATGGCAATGCACCCTCCGGCCGCGAACTGCCAAACCCTAAAAATACTCAAATAGAAAGCTGCACTTGGATAGCCGTCCTGAACATAGACAGAAGCGAAAAAACTAACAGCTCCGATAAACACCATTACAAAGAACGCAGTCCATCGACTATAATAGAAAATCCACGAGACCAGAGCCATCACCAATGGCCAAGCCAAATAGAACTGAACTTCAACGCCTAGTGACCATGTATGCAATAATGGCCTGACGTGTTTTCCAGCAGAAAAATAACTACTGTCGATCCAAAAATACCAGTTTGCCAAAGACACTGACGAATACACAGCGGATTCAGCGGTTTCAGAAAAATGCTTGGGGCTCATCACAAGAAAAGCCCCAATGAGCGTCAACACAATCGTCAGGAAAAGCGCAGGCAGTAATCTACGGCATCTGCGAACCAAAAATTCTGTATAATCAAATTTGGCTTGTTCAAATTGAGACAATAATATTCTGGTTATCAGAAAACCACTGATAATATAAAAGACATCTACCCCAATAAACCCACCATGCAGGCCAGTTGCACCGAGATGATATAAAAGCACAGCCATGACCGCAATTGCTCGCAAACCATCAAGCGACGGTTCATAACCTGGCTTTTCAAGCTCTATGAGGCCGTTAGGGGACTTCATCATTTAGTATTTAGCCCTCAAGACCTTCACTACAAAGCTAACTCACTACATTAACAATCAGCTGTAACAAATAGAAAATAAAGATTTTTTCGCAAGAAAAACCCTTCACCCAAAAGAGAAGGAATTCCAAATTACAAAACCGTTATTTCATTTGAAAACCAATGTCTGCTCGAAAACAGATCAGTATGACTAGCTTTCTACTGAATTGACTGAAGCAAACTTCAGACCAAAACCAGTGCTAGTTCGAAGTGATTACACATGCAGCATAAATGAGATGTAAGCTGGGATATAAAAGCATCATGTTTCAAGAATGCTTATCATGTATGCACGGTTGCAAATTGATTGGTCGGGACGGCAGGACTTGAACCTGCGACCCCTCGCCCCCCAGGCGAGTGCGCTACCGGACTGCGCCACGCCCCGACAAATCAAGATGGGTCTTATAAGTCAGAGAGGCCTCACTGGCAATTAGCAATAGTCGTGTTTTCGTGTTTTATAATGGATCAAATTTGGATTATTCCAATAAAAAAAGCCTTGGTTTCTCATTACAGAACACAAGGCTTTCAATAAATGAATATCCAAATATCTAGGACGTTTTACGCACTTCATCCAAACGCGATTTAAGCCCTGTTAGATCTTCAAGCAGACGATCAAGTCTCTCACGGGGAACATTGCTATGTTCTTTAATAGCAGCTTTAAATGCACCGCCCTCAACTGCGTTCCGCACAACATCTTGAAGGTCACGAACAGATTTTCCGGCAGTCACAGGAGTCATGTTGAGGCTCTCTTCACTTAGAAGTGTTTCAACCGGTGTAGAGGCAAGATAACGCTGCGCACCTTTAATTGTCATACCACGCTCGTGCAATAGAATCTGAATAGCACGAATAGTCAGCATATCCTCTGGGCGATAGAAACGTCGTTTATCAGCTCGCTTCATCGGTGTTATCTGTGGAAATTTTGTTTCCCAGAAACGTAGTACATGCGTTTTCAACCCGAGCTCTTTAGCTGCTTCACCAATTGAGCGGAAAGCCTCGGCTGATTTATAGCCGCGTACTTTGCGGCGGCCAGATGTAACTTCGTTAGATAATTTCGCTTTGGTTTCTTGAGATGCGTATGCGATTTCTAGATCGTCATGAACAATCTTAGCTGCAGTGGCGTTCATTATTTTTCCTTAGAAGCAAGCGCAGCTTCCACACGACGACGCATCAGAGGCGACGGTTTAAATGTGACAACGCGGCGCGCGGTGATGGGGGCTTCTTTTCCTGTTTTAGGATTACGCCCGACACGCGCATTTTTGCGCCTTACGACAAAATTTCCGAAACGTGCTAGTTTTACGGAGTTATCCGCGACTAATTCTTCACAAACCATCTCGAGCACTCTCTCGAGATAATCACTAGAATCTTGTCTGGTGAGGCCAACCTCCGACACCAGCTTGTCAACGATATCCGCGCGAGTAATAGTTTTTTCAGTCACGCCAGCAGCTCCCATTTTATAACTAAGCATAACGCGGATTGCTGACTTTGTTAAGAGCGTTCATAATAAAAAATGAATGATTACATTTATTTACTATTCATTAATCAAAGTCGAAACAGTGCAGCGCCCCATGAGAGTCCACCACCGATCGCCTCGATCAGCACTAAATCTCCCTTGTTAAGCTTGCCAGATCTGTTCAACTCACTCAACGCAAGCGGCACAGATGCAGCAGAAGTATTTCCGTGTCTGTCTACAGTAGATACGATTCGATTTTCTTCAATCCCTAGATTTCTCGCAACGGCAGAAAGAATTCTCTGGTTTGCTTGATGGGGCACAATCCAATCAATGTTTTCCAGTCCGATATCAGTATCTTCTACGACCTGACGCACCGATTCGGAAATCTTATTCACCGCATGTTTGAACACTTGGTTTCCGACCATCCGCAAATGCCCAACTGTCTGCGTTGAAGATGGCCCACCATCAACATGAAGCAAATCAACATAGCGACCATCAGTACGCAAATGAGCGCCTAACACACCACTTTCTCCAGCTTCATCAGGGTCTTGTCGCTCCAGCACAACCGCACCTGCGCCATCGCCAAACAAAACGCATGTTCCACGATCAGACCAATCAATAATGCGGGAAAAAGTTTCTGCACCGATAACAAGAGCGCGTTTAAATTGACCACGCGCCAGATAATTGTCTGCAGTTGCCATCGCGAACACAAAACCAGAGCACACTGCCTGAACATCAAATGCGGCGCCGTTTGTAACCCCAAGTTTTGCTTGGATAATTGCTGCAGTCGCTGGGAAAGTTTTGTCAGGTGTCGCTGTCGCACAAATGATCAGATCAATATCATCAACACTTACGCCAGCATCTTTCATAGCAGCATGTGCAGCATGTACACCCAGATCAGACGTAAGTTGATCATCCGCAGCGATGTGGCGCGATTTTATACCTGTACGTTCGGTGATCCACTGATCATCAGTATCTACCATTTTTGACAAATCTTCATTTGTCAAAACACGTTCCGGCAAATAACCGCCTATACCTGTAACAACAGAACGATACTCAGATTGGAATGTGGTCAATGTCTACTCTGCCGCCTCAGTCTCACTCAAAATTTTCTTTTCATTTTCTTCCACGACCATCTTCAATCGTGCAAGACTTGGTTCGATAAATTCAGCAAAATGGCAACTACCCATATCTGCAGCAACACTGATTGCTTTTTCAAACCCGAATGCATCGGTACCGCCATGACTTTTAACAACAATACCTTTTAACCCAAGAAACACAGCACCATTGGCTTGTCTTGGATCAATTTTTTCTTTCAACCTGTTTAGCGCTGGCTTGGCAATTAAAGCGCCTATTTTTCCAAATAGGCTAGACGTTAGCGATTCCCTTAGGAATTGCCCAATCAACTTCACTGCACCTTCAGCCGTTTTCAAAGCAACATTGCCCGTAAACCCATCAGTCACAATGACGTCGGCTTTACCAAAAGAAATGTCATTGCCTTCAACAAAACCAATATAATTTAGTGTCATTTCAGGTTCGTTCAGCATCGAAGCGGCATAACGCAATGTGTCATTGCCCTTCATGTCTTCAGACCCAATATTTAGCAGCGCAACACTTGGTTCTTTTTTATGATGAACTGCTTTTGCGAAAGCATCTCCCATAATAGCAAACTCAGCTAATTGTTCTGCGTCTGCGGTGATATCAGCCCCAAGATCCAACACGGCGATTAAGCCACGTTCAGTTGGCCAGCTAGCACATAACGCCGGACGATGAATACCTTCCATCGTACGCAGGATCAGCTTTGCCATTGCCATTAATGCGCCTGTATTTCCAGCTGAAACAACAGCCGAAGCCTCTCCCTTTTTAACGGCTTCAATCGCGCCCCACATAGATGTACCTTTACCCTGACGCACAGCTTGCGCGGGTTTAGCTTCCATAGAAACACTTTTATCTGTATGCCTGATTTCCGATCTGGATTTCGCGTGTTGCGTAGCATCCAGAAGAGGCTTCAGAACTGACTCATCTCCGAAAACTAAAAAGCGTGTATCCAGATTAGATTTCGCGAAGCGCTCAATTCCAGCGATGACCATTTGCGCGCCGTCATCGCCGCCCATTCCATCGATAGAAATGACTTGAGTTTCAGTCATTCATTTCGTCCGTTTTACTAACTTTATACCAGCCCTATTATCACGTATAATCAAGTTAGCTAGTCTTTGAATGCCATTCGGCGACTTCTTCAACCTTCGGCCACTCGATTTTACCGCTCAACAAGCTTTCCTCTTTTTGATTATCAAAACTTGCTGCCGCCTCTCCAATATATTTGGTGAGCACTTGAGCAAACCCTGCATCTAAATTGATATTTCTAGTGATTGCGTCCTTTAAAGCATCCGATGAACCAGCGCTCAAAGCATCATCATAAGCTTTTGCGCGTCCGTAAAATGATTCGCCGATAACGCGGACCTTTTTGCCGACCTTCAAATCCCCAGTTCCAATCTCGCGCAGGGCATCGTCAAAACCAGAAAACAATTCGTTGAAAGTATCCTGAGCCAGATCATTTCCAGCATCACCAAATTCCCTAAGCCGACGCAAAACCAAGGCCGAATGAAGACAAACGACCTCAAACCGTCCCGAAAATGTGTCATCCACTTTCCCCTCACCAAAGAAACTTGGTTGGAGGGAATGTTCCATAATCGCCATATGAAGGGCTTCTGGAATGTGTTTTGAGCTTTTTTTTCTAAGAAATATACTTTTCAGCAGTCCCATTTGCTTTACTCCGCTTGCCAAACAATACCTACAACAGCTACCAACGCTTTGACGAGTTGGAGTCCTCATATGGTCAAGTTTAAGATTTTTACAGCCTGTGTCGCAGTTCTTGCGTTAAATGCTTGTCAGGCATCACGTAATTTCCACGGCTATTTGCCCGATCAAGTCCGCCCTGCTGAAATTGAACCTTCAGTTGATACACGTTCGACTGTTATTGCCCGTTTGGGCTCGCCGTCAACAACAAGTATATTCGACGATAACCTTTGGGTCTACATGTCTGCAACACGAGAGCAGCTAACTTACCACCGCCCAAAGGTTGTGAAGCGTAACATTGTGGCTATTCAATTTGATGATTCAGATCAGGTCGTTGATGTTCTCACATACGACCTAGAGGCAGGCGAAGTGATAGACTATGTCTCTCGCGAAACCCCTACACGTGGTCGCCAGCTTGGAATTCTTGAGCAATTATTTGGCACGATTGGCGCAGGTCTACCATCAGGTATTGGTGATGACCTTAATCGCGGCCCCGGGCAATAATAAAACCCGGACCATACGCAAACCCAATTTATATCAAAGCTGCTAGCCTAATTCTTGGCTAGCAACTTGAAGGAATGTAATCGAAGAGAAAGCCTCTTCGCCCAATTCGCGATTTACGGTTTCGACAAAGAGCTTTTCAGCTTTCTCTTCATCAATGCGCGTGTAATTTCCTTCAAGGTGAACACTTTGACGATGCGCCGCGCGCAGAACAACGTCGCGTACGATATGCGCCTTTTCACGAAAATCCCATATTCCCTTGCCATCCGCAACGAGCATCCGTGCATTCACGTATAAGTAATTTACCAACACACGATCTTTATCAAACACAGGAAAAACCATCGCATTCAGTTCAACTGAGCGATTGATTTCTTTCTCTTCTTTTTTATTGGCACTATCGCCAGCAGCATAAGCTGCACCACTAAATCCGGTCGTGGAAATGGCTAACCCAATTGCACAAAATGCGAGTGTTTTTGAAATGGCGCGCATTGAAAAAGACATAGAATTCTCCTGAATTACTATGACAAGCCTAACCCAAAGAGGTTTCAACTCCGTTAGGACTTCGTATTATTTTAGTGATTTAAAACTCTATCAGGATTTGAGTTTACCCTTAAAAATGCTTCCAACCGTCACTTTTTATGGGAATCATTGTTCCATTTGCTCGTTGTAACGACACGCCTTGGCCAGTTTGCATTTTTCCAATCTTGGTTATTTCCAAACCATATTGCAAACTTGCCCGCAAAATGACTGCCTTGGCTTCAGGTGGAGCTGTAAACACAGACTGATAGTCATCGCCTTTCGTTACGAGCTCTAACCTTGAGACCTTTTTTTCAGCTAAACATAATTTAGCTGCACTACTAAAAGGGACTTCATCCAAGTTGATAATTGCTTGAAGATTCGAGGCTTTTGCAATGTGATTAATATCCGCCACAAGCCCATCAGACACATCCGCACTGGCATGAGCAACTTCCGATATCAACTCGGCAATGGCACTGTCTGGAATCTCTGGCACGCGGTAGCGCCATGCCAACAAAGCCACATCTTCAGGGCGGCTCAGACATAATTCACCCATAGCTGCTTTTAGCCCTAAATAGCCATCACCTATAGTGCCTGTCACCCATATATCTTCGCCCTGTTTGCCGCCTGACCGCAATATAGGGCCAGTTTGTGGGCAATGTGCGAGTAAAGTGAGTCCAAGCGTCAATGGGCCTGAAGTGGATGTTGTATCACCGCCCATGAGCGAGATACCCCAATGCTCTAAATCCGCTTTCAGTCCGTCCGCAAATGAACTGAGTTGACGGACATCACGCCCACTAGGCCAAGTTAAAGATAATACCGCCGCCCAGGGCGTTCCGCCTTTGGCGAGGACATCAGAAATATTCACGCGGAGGAGTTTCTGCGCAACTGTTTCAAGCGGATCTTCACTTAAGAAATGCACGCTCTCAACTAAAGTATCGGTCGTGATAATAAGTTGACGTCCGGCAGGTGGATTTAAGGCTGCAACATCATCTTTCAAACCGAAAGCATCTGGAGATGTTGCTAATGGCGCGAAATAAGTCTTGATCAGATCAAACTCATTCATGCCTCGCCATCCTTAAACTAGATTATAACTGAAACCTTTACCGCTCAAATTTTACGCTGGCTTATCGCGCACATCTTCACGTACATTTTCAAGCAAGGCATTTATAAAGCGCGGTTCCGCATCATCAAAGAAAGCATGTGCGATAGACACATATTCATCGAGAATAATTTGAGCTGGCAAATCATCGCGTTTCATCAACTCATATACACCCGCACGCAAAATTGCGCGTGAAGTCGCGTCTAAACGTTCTATCTTCCATCCATCGGCTAGGCGTTTAACAATCGCTAGATTGATGTCGTCTAAAGATTCAATGACACCTTCGACTGTATTTCGGAAAATTTCGGGATCTGCTGCCTCGATTGGCCGCCCCTCATCATCCAGACCAATACCGTCTTCACAATAATCTTCAATAACAGCACGACCAGCGCGTCCAGTTTGCTCAATTTGATAAAGCGCCTGCACAGCTGCCAAGCGCGCACCTGAGCGGCTTAATTTACGAAGTTTACGCGCTGCATCTTTATCTATTGCCGGTTCATTCGTCATCTAAACATCCACATCTGAAAAATGGTGAGATAAATTCACCATAGCAACGCAGGCATCAACAATTTCTTGGCCTTTGTTTTTCTGTTTTCTATCGGCACGCACCCAAGCTTGATCCTGATTTTCAACAGTTAAAACACCAAAGCCTATTGGTGTTCCCAATAATGAAATGTCCATCATTGCACGCGCAGTTTCCCCACAAACATAATCATAGTGAGAAGTTTCACCACGAATAACGCAGCCTAGACCAATAAATCCGTCAAATTCAGCTGCATCCATTGCCATGCGAATAGCTGCAGGAATTTCGAAAGCACCAGGCACTTCTATCGTTTCATAGGTCGCACCAACTCGATCAAGTGCTTCTTGTACACCAGCTTCAAGCTCAAGCACGATCTTCTCATAATAACGTGAAGTTACAATCAAGATGTGAGGGGCAATATCGCTCATCGTCTATTCGTCTCCAGAAAACTTTCGCCATCCCTCTACCGACAATCCGTACCCGTCAAGACCAGGAAGTGAAGAAGGGCCATGATTGCTTATCAAAATCATTTTGCGCACGCCAAGATCTTTTAAGATTTGAGCACCGATACCGTATTCACGCAATGGCGCAGATGGATCAGGCTTCCCATCATCTACACCCCCTAGCCGCGTCACGAGATCAGCTTTCGTTCCCATACGAACAAAGACCGCAACGCCGCTTTCATCAGAATCACCAAGGGTTTTGATGGCTTTTTTGACCATGTCTTCTCGACCACCAGCTTGTCCTAAAACATCGGTGAGAAAATCAACACGATGAACACGCACAAGTGTCGGTTCATCCCCTGATATTCGGCCTTTTACCAAAGCGACATGCTCTGTATCATCAATCGTGTTTTTAAACACGATTAACTTAAACTCACCGCCATACGCAGATTGGAAATCAGTTTCAATTTTTCGCTCAAGGAAACGATCTTCACGGCGACGATAAGCAATCAAATCAGCAATCGTACCAACTTTCAGACCATGAAGTTGCGCAAATGAAACCAATTCCGGCAAACGTGCCATTGAGCCATCATCATTCATGATTTCACAGATGACACCCGCAGGATAAAGGCCGGCTAATCTAGAAATATCGACAGCAGCTTCTGTGTGTCCTGCACGCACAAGAACGCCTCCGTCTCGTGCGACAAGCGGAAACACATGGCCAGGAGACACAATATCAGCAGGCCCTTTTGTCGGATCTATCGCCACAGCGATTGTATGGGAGCGGTCATGCGCTGAAATACCGGTGGTCACCCCCTCTTTGGCTTCAATAGAAACAGTAAAAGCGGTCTGCATACTTTCACGGTTTTCTCGTGCCATCATATCTAGATCTAAGCCACGCGCACGTTCGCGATTCATCGAAAGACAGATCAAACCACGACCAAATTTGGCCATAAAATTCACCTGATCGGGCGTCGCAAATTGCGCAGGTATAATTAGATCACCTTCATTTTCGCGATCTTCTGCATCCACAAGGACGTACATTTTACCATTACGCGCATCTTCGATGATCTCTTCGATCGGCGAGATTGCAGTTGAAAAATCTTCTGACATTCAGTTTTTATTCCTTACCGAGCATACGCGCGACATAACGTGCGAGCATGTCTGCTTCCAGGTTCACTTTTCGACCCGGTTTCATTTCACCAATTGTTGTCACTTCCCAAGTGTGCGGAATAACAGCAACTTCAAACCAATCTATGCCATTTTCTATACCAACAGCTGCAATTGTGAGAGACACACCATCAATTGCGATGGACCCTTTTTCTGCAACATATTTAGAAAGTACAGCCGGAATAGAAAAACGAATACGCCTTGAACCACCTTCCGGTGTGATAGACATAACCTCGCCGACACCATCTACGTGACCAAATACAAAATGGCCACCCAGCTTGTCACCCAGCGCTAAACTTTGCTCTAGGTTTACACGCGTTCCGCCGCGCCATTCACCAAGCACAGTACGGTCGAGTGTTTCTTGCACAGCTTCCACATCAAACCAGCAACCTTCATCATTCTGGTCAAAGCCAACAACGGTCAGGCACACACCAGAATGCATTATAGATGCCCCCATCTCAATAGAATCAACAGGATAGGCGCTCTCAACTCTAAATCTGCGTACACCATTGTCATCTTTGACATCAGCAATACGGCCCAAATCAGTCACAAGACCAGTAAACATGAAGGAAACTTTCTTTTGGATTCAGAGTTAAGACCGGAGCGTTACTAGGTCTCATTTAGGTGCAGCGCAATAGAATGTCCAATTGATGTATCTAAAGTTTTTTAGAAAAACTTTCCCACACATCTTCACCTGAAACCTCTAGGCGAATACGTTCCCAAGCGGAAACTTCATTGAGACTTTCAATCTCCAGAGACGCTAAACAGGCGATTCCATCCCCCCCAATAACAATTGGCGCTCGAAACCATTCTATGTGGTCCACCATATTTGCTTTTAGAAAAGATGCTGCGAGTTTACCGCCACCTTCTAGGAAAATGGATTCGATGCCCTCTTCAGCGCAACGTGCAAGCAGAGCACGTATTGAAACCCCACCTGCTGGCGCAATTGCTAGGCTCCAAACTTCTACGCCTTCAGCAACAAATGGTATCTCGTCTTCTTCTTCCATGTGCAAACCAGACACTAATATTGTCCGATATTCTCTCGCGGTAGTGACGAGTTTATGTGTCATTGGTGTGCGTAAACTGCTGTCGACCACCATACGTATTGGTTGTTTTGTGGGTTCTGGGTCCAGTCTTACTGTTAACATCGGATCGTCAGCCAGCGCTGTTCCAGAGCCGACCAAAACAACATCATGTTGCGCTCTTAATTCATGGACACGCGTTCGCGATTCAGCACCCGTAATCCACTGACTATGACCTGACCGGGTCGCTATGCGACCGTCCATAGATGTCGCAAGTTTTAGCGTGACTTTTGGAAAGACTATGTCACTCATTCTTGATCGGATTCACCTAATTCGGTGTCCAATTCCGCGCCCAATTCTGCCATGTGTTTTTCGATAAAGCGCGCAAAATCTGATGGGTTTTTGAAGTCTCGATATACTGAAGCATAGCGAACATATCCTACAGGATCGAGCGTTGATAAGGCTTCCATCACCAAACCACCAATTTCAACAGAAGTGACTTCTTCTTCTGCAGAGCTTTCTAACCGGCGAACAATTCCAGAAATCATTTGCTCGATTTGTTCTTCATCAACAGGACGTTTTTGCAGGGCAATTTTTACGGATCTGGATAATTTTTCGCGATCAAAAAGAGCCTTTTTGCCATCGCGTTTTAAGACCATGAGGTCACGCAATTGCACACGTTCAAAAGTTGTGAAGCGTCCACCGCAAGTTTGGCAACCACGGCGACGGCGCACAGCTGTGTTTTCTTCGGCAGACCGACTATCGCGAACCACTGTATCGCTCGACTGACAAAAAGGACAACGCATATGCTCTCACTTCCTATTATATGCCCATTTCAACTGATTCGCTGAAATGGGCATTTTATTATTGAGTAGTCTAACGCCTAAAGGGCTTGGCCAGCAATTGCACCATCATAGATTGGGAAGCGTGCTGTCATTGCGATGACCTCACTTTTCACACGATCTTCAATCGCTGATGAGTCTTCACCAGAAGCAACTGCATCAACAATTTCGACGATCCAACGTCCAACTTGTGTAAATTCGTCAACGCCAAATCCACGCGATGTGGCAGCTGGTGAACCAACGCGAATACCCGATGTTACCATTGGCGGCGCAGGGTCAAATGGAACACCATTTTTGTTACATGTGATGAAAGCACGCTCTAGCGCTTCTTCAGTGTCCTTACCGTTTACGCCTTTCGGACGTAAATCAACCAGCACCACATGCGTGTCAGTTCCACCAGAAACAATATCAAGCCCACCTTCTTTTAGAGCAGCAGCCATGGCTTGCGCATTCGCGATGACTTGTTTTGCATACTCTTTAAATTCTGGTGTCAATGCTTCTCCAAAAGCAACTGCTTTACCCGCAATAGCATGCATCAAAGGACCACCTTGAATACCGGGGAAGATGGCTGAATTCACTTTCTTTGCAATATCTGCGTTATTCGTCAGTATCATACCACCGCGCGGGCCGCGCAATGTTTTGTGCGTTGTTGTTGTTGCGACATCAGCATAATCAAGTGGGTTTGGGTGTTCACCCGCAGCGACTAGACCGGCAAAGTGGGCCATGTCTACCATAAAGAAAGCGCCGACTTTATCAGCAATTGCGCGGAATTTTGCAAAATCAATCTGACGCGGATATGCCGAACCACCGGCAATAATGAGTTGTGGTTTGTGCTCTAATGCAAGCGCTTCCACTTCATCAAAATCAATCAAATGATTGTCTTCACGCACGCCATATTGAACAGCATTGAACCATTTACCTGACTGGTTTGGTTTTGCACCATGCGTTAGGTGTCCACCAGCTGCCAAGCTCATCCCAAGTATGGTGTCACCGGGTTTGATCAAAGCCTGAAAAACACCCTGATTCGCTTGAGAACCAGAAGACGGCTGTACATTTACATATTCTGCATTGAACAATTTTTTAGCACGGTCCCGTGCTAAATTCTCTGCAACGTCCACAAACTCACAACCACCATAATAACGACGGCCAGGGTAACCTTCAGCGTATTTGTTTGTTAGGACTGAGCCTTGAGCTTCAAGAACAGCTCTGGACGTAATGTTTTCAGATGCAATTAACTCAATTTGCTGGGTTTGACGCCCAAATTCATCACCAATACTTGCAAATACGTCTGGGTCAGACTCTTTAAGTGATTTTGTGAACAAGTCTTTAGCAGACACAGTCATCGGATTCTCCAAACTTGGGACTAACAATCTTTGCCAAATCAGGTAAGCCTTTGCGCACCAATTGGCAAGTTTCCCGACTTTGAATTTGCCTCAACTCATTTTATAGAAAACAACAACGATTTACTTATAAGTTATTGATCAAAACGAACACTAATACTTGTATAGAGCCAATAAATTTGGCATTGCATGGCAATCAACATTATAAAAATGTCTTTCTGGAAAGAATACATGACAGACGAAATAGAAAATAAACTCCTCTCCCAAAACGAAATCATGCGTATGACATCTGCTATCGTGTCTTCATTCGTTTCAAACAATCCAGTTCCTACGGATAACTTGCCGGATGTTATCAGGTCAGTCCACAAAACCGTAACCAATCTGGCTCAGCCGCAAGAATCAAAGTCTGACGAGCGCCCTAAACCAGCTGTTCCCGCCAGCAAATCTATTACTGAAGAATATATTGTTTGTCTTGAAGATGGCAAAAAGCTGAAAATGCTGAAACGTTATCTGAGATCCCGCTACGATATGTCACCCGATGAATATCGCCGGCGCTGGGGATTACCATCCGATTATCCCATGGTGGCCCCAAGCTACACCGCAAGACGTTCTGAATTTGCGAAAAAAATCGGTCTCGGAAAAGGTGGTCGAAAGTCCTAAAATCCGAATCAAATATGCATAACCGTCAAATGCCGATCCGATTATTCATTGGGTCGGCATTTTCATTTCGCACTAAACAATAATTCCGCGACGATTATCTGGCTTTTTAGCTGCTTCCTGAGCTTCTTGTTTTGCGCGATTTTCTGCTTGCTTTTTACGTACATATGCAAGTTTTTGACGGGAAATCAGTGTAATTTCAGCTTCAGGCGTGTTTACCGGTGCCATAAAAGACACTTCAAGGCCGTCCAATGCATCTATTGCTCGAACTTCCATAGCGTTGCCGACACGTGCAAACTCTAAATATATTTGGCCCGATTTGCTCATAGCCACACAATAACGCTATTGGCCAAATCGGACAAATACAAACACGATTATTTTATTCTGGGGAGCGTGGAAATGTATATTCCAACCTTTTTACGCGACGCGCTCTAATCCCAATTGTGCCCAAATCGCCAACAATGCAGCAACAAGTTCATCCATCATTTCTTCAGTGTGATTTGGAGAAGGAGTAAACCTTAAGCGTTCAGTGCCCTTAGGCACTGTTGGGTAATTGATTGGCTGCACATAAATACCAAAATCGTGAAGCAAAGTATCGGATAAAGCCTTACAACGCTCAGGATCTGCCACCAACAAAGGAACGATATGTGTTTCTGATTCCATCAATGGCAGTTTTGCATCTTTAAATTTTTGCTTGAGCATGGCCGCAGCCGCTTGGTGACGATTGCGCAAATTGCGACCTTCTTCAGAACGTAGTTTACGAATTGAAGTAAGCGCACCAGCAGCAAGCACTGGACATGTAGATGTTGTAAAAATGAACCCTGGAGCCATTGAACGAATAGCATCAATCACCGCAGTTTTGCCGGTGATATAGCCACCCATCACGCCAAACCCTTTGGCTAGCGTACCTTCAATAATATCAATACGGCTGGCTAGGTCATCACGTTCAGAAACACCGCCGCCCTGCTCGCCATATAAGCCAACTGCGTGAACTTCATCGATATATGTCAGAGCTTCAAACTCATCGGCAATATCACAAATTTCTTCTATCGGTGCGATATCACCATCCATTGAATAGACGCTCTCAAAAGCAATAAGCTTTGGTGCATCTGCGGGGTCATTCGCCATTAATGCGCGCAAATGATCCATGTCATTATGACGAAAAACACGACGCGCACATGATGAGCGACGAATACCTTCAATCATGGAGGCGTGGTTTAGTGCATCTGAATAAATAATAACGTCCGGCAAAATCTTGGCGATGGTTGATAATGTCGCTTCATTGGACACATAACCAGATGTAAAGAGTAAAGCGCCTTCTTTACCGTGCAAATCGGCTAGCTCTTTTTCAAGATCAACGTGATAACGCGTTGTTCCCGAAATATTACGTGTTCCACCAGAACCAGCACCAAAGCTATCAATCGCTTCATGCATCCCATCTAGAACATCGGAATCTTGTCCCATGCCTAGATAGTCATTTGAACACCAAACAATGACATCCTGCTCGCGGCCATCTTCATAACGTGCAGATGCGCGGGGAAATTCACCACGGTGACGTTTCAAATCGATAAAGACTCGGTAGCGGCCTTCAGATCTGATTGAATTTAGCGCATCCTCAAAGGCTTGCAGGTGTCTCATTTTTCTGCGCTCCCAGCTTGGTGCAGCATATTCAAAGGACGCACTTTCATCCAGAGCGAATTCATCCGGGTGCGTTGTTATAGTGAAGGATTAATCCGATTTATAAAAAAAGGAAACTGCGCAATCGTCGCAGCCCAACAATATATCCATATAGATATGCCAATATCTCTTCGCAAGGATTAACAAATAGATACGGCGACGTGTCAAAGACAATCACCAGCATACCATATAAGAAAAGCGCAATACCTAATGATATTGCGCCCTTCTTCACAGGTGCCCCTCAAAACCAGTTAAACAACTGATTTAACGCCCGTTTTAACTTTAATTTTGTCTAAATATTAGAGACGGTAGCGGATCTGATCAGACCAGAAACGCTCTAGACGTGAAATTGTTTTGTTCATGTGCTGCAAATCATCGTTGCGAACAGATGCTGTTGGCTCAAGTGCTTGTGCTTGACGATCAAACAATGAAGCAACTTTACTGCGAACATCCAGACCACTTTCGGTCAATTTCAACAAGACTGTGCGACGGTCATCGTCAGAACGTGTCTGAACAAGATATCCACCTTCTTGCAATTTCTTCACATTATAGGACATTGATGTACCTGCGAATGCACCACGAGCACGCAATGTGCTTGCAGGTGTTTCACCTTCACCAATTTCATAAAGAAGAAGCGCTTGCACGCCTGTCAAATAGCGTTCACCAGAACGCTCTAAATTGTCTTTCACGACATCATGTAAACGTCTGTGCGCTTGCTCTAAAAGAGACAAAGAACTCAAGAAAGAATATTCAATCGTATCATTCGCATCCATTTTAGATGCGCTAGCTTCAATCATCATCACCATCACCACTATACATTTTGTTATTATTGGCTGGTTTTAAAGCTAAACGAATGATTCTAACAAAATGCTAATGCTAAAGAACGAATCGAAACTTTCTAGCAATTTTTGTCAAATTAATTCCATAAAAATCGCAGAATATTTTATAGAAACATGTGATTTATTGAAAACCATCACATTCTTAAAACCTTATATGAAGGTTAGATCCCCACTTTTCAAAGGCGCAAACATTTCATCAAGTTCAATCTCATCAACATCAGCAAGTGTTGCAGGATTCCATTGAGGCGCATTGTCTTTATCAATAACGACCGCCCTTACACCTTCTGCAAAATCAGCGCGGCGCACAGCACGGTTTGCTAACCGGAATTCCATCAGCATAGTTTCGCGGAAATTCGTCAACTTCTCACCTTCTATCATTTGGCGTAAAGTCACCTTCAATGAGAAAGGGCATTTTGTCCTCATAATGGATAATTGTTTTAGTGCCCATTCGCTGCCATCTTCTTCCAACGCTGCAAACACGTCTTCAACAGTTTCTTTGTCAAAACACTTTGTGATGGTTTCTAGCTGTTTGACAAAAGATCCATAAGCTTCCCACTCCATCGCCTCGAGTGTTTCAATATCACCCAACATCACCATGTCTTTGACTGCTGCAAGCACTTTTTCTTCAACATAGTGTGTGGCAATGCCTGCAGCGGCAACATCAGCACCTTTTAAACGTGCTCCCGTCAATCCGAGCCACTGACCTAATCCGCCCCCTAAACGCGGCAAGAACCAGCCGCCGCCCACGTCTGGAAACAAACCAATACCTGTTTCTGGCATAGCAAAAACCGTGTTTTCAGTTGCAATAGAATGACTGCCATGAACGCTTAAGCCAACACCGCCGCCCATTGTTATGCCGTCGATAAAGGTGACAACGGGCTTTGGATATTCAAATAACTGCACATTCATCCGGTATTCCGTTTCGAAGAACACCCGAACATCCACGCCGTCCCCTTGGCCAGATTCGGCCATCGGCTTAATATCGCCGCCAGCACAAAAGCCACGCGTACCTTCTGCATGATCTATAACAATGAGCTTAACCTCATTGTTTATTTTCCAATCTGAAAGCGCGTGTGAAATCTGAGCGCACATTATCGTATTTAAAGCATGCAATGCTTGAGGACGGTTCAGGGTAATGTGGCCAACAGGTCCGCTCTGACGAATAATGACATCTTGATTGTTCATATTCTCTCGCTAACTGGTCAGTTCAAGCATCTTGAACAGCCTGTACAAATTATGTTTCCAGCTGTTGTAAAGATTAATTTGCTCTAATCGTCAAATATGGATCGACGTGCAGGCCGAAGCAAGATGAATGCGGAACAGCCCACAAAAATGAAAAACATCGCGTCAAATGCACTTATCCAAACCGGCACAACATACTCAGAAACTGACAATGAATACATCTCGGTTATAAACTGAAGCAAATAGAGGCCAACAATCCATTGAGATCTTTTGGCCAGCATAAAGCCACCTGCAATCACGCAGAATAAAAATGACACCAAACGAATAGCATCAAATACAATTTGCGTTTGTCCTGTATCACCCGGAAGAACACCAGAACCTAGTGCAGTAGAAACGAAGACCGCGCCCCCCGAAAAGGCGAGAAGTATGCCGTATAAAAGAAAGCCGCGCAGTTGACGGGACAATAACAACATCAAGGCCGAAATTACCATTGCGACCAATACACCAATCAAACCACCGAAAATCATAAGTGAATCAGTGTTATCAAAACCTATTTTAAATTCAATAAGCACCTGACTACTCAACTTTCCAATCACGCGACTTCGACCACTCACATACACAGCTTTTCAAGGCATGTGAGTCTCAAGTCATTACGCAAAAGCCAATTTACTATACTTTTTAGACCGGATGCCTAATATCATGTCATCTCGCCTACATTTCTCATACAGAAAAGCAAATACTTTTCAACTCTTACAGCCAAACCTTAATGTTGATAATGCCTACTCAAACACTAAAATTCATAGCTTGATTATAATTTTATATCCTTCTTTCGTACATGAAAAACTCCTCACTTCCTTCACAAAGCATTTACCGCATTCGATATGCACGATCTGACGAAGTCACAGACCTTCAACAGATAGACTTGAAATCATGTGAATTATTTGAAGGAACCGGCCTGATAGACTTTGGCCCCAATATCAAGCGCGCCCCACTTATCCCGGAGGAAAACTTGAGAAGAGGGCTTGGAGACAGACTGCTTTGGGTAGCAACTGACATCAAAGACACACCTATTGGATTTGCGTTGTGTTCACACAAACCAGGTTCCTTATATTTGGATCAAGTATCAGTTCTTCCTCAATACGGGCAGCGAGGCATTGGTCGGGAACTTGTAAACGAGACAATTCAGGCAGCCAGAGAGCACAATTATAAATCACTCTCCCTCTCAACATTTAGGGACGTTGCGTGGAATGGAAAATTCTACAGAGGGCTAGGCTTTAAAGAAATTCCACGCAAAAAACTAACCGCATGGCAATTGGAACTTGAACAGCTACAAACTGCCACAATGGACATTTCCAAACGTTGCTTCATGCATAAGTCTGTGAAACGACTATTTTTCTAAGTTTCATGCCGTAAAATCTGTCTCATACCTGAAAAGAAAAGGTCCCATTCATGGCCTTCCCAGCTACACGTCTTCGCCGCACCCGCCAAGCTGATTGGGTACGCCGCCTCACCAGAGAAACCCGCCCAACAGTGGATGATCTTGTCTGGTCGATGATTGTTCATGACGGAGATACACCTCGCATTCCTATCACTGCAATGCCCGGCGTAGAGAGACTAAATATTGAGGAAGCCGCAAAGGCTGCACGACGTGCACAAGATCTTGGTATTCCTGCAATTGCTATGTTCCCCAATATTGATCCTAGCAAAAAAGACGAAACAGGCAGCGAAGCGCTAAACCCAAAAGGCTTAATACCTGAAGCAATACGCGCGATGAAAGCAGCTGCGCCAGACGTTGGTATTATCTGTGATGTCGCGCTGGATCCTTTTACATCGCACGGTCATGACGGCCTGATAGATGAAACTGGCTATGTCTTAAATGACGAAACAACAGAACTTCTGGTCAAACAAGCCATCGTTCAAGCCGAAGCAGGTGCAGATGTGGTTGCCCCGTCTGACATGATGGATGGGCGCATTGGTGCTATCCGCAAAGGTCTGGAAGCTGCTGGGCACACAAACACACTTATTCTATCTTATGCTGCCAAATATGCATCTGCTTTTTATGGTCCCTATCGAGAAGCTGTGGGTTCAGCGACTGTTTTAAAGAGCGATAAAAAAACATATCAGATGGATTTTGGTAATTCCGATGAAGCCATTCGTGAAGTCGCTATGGATATTGAGGAAGGCGCTGACATGGTCATGGTCAAACCCGGCCTGCCTTATCTTGATATCGTTCAGCGTATCTCCAAAGAACTACATGTACCTACGCTTGTTTTCCATGTGTCTGGAGAATACGCAGCCATTCAAGCATCAGCGCAGCGCGGTTGGATAGATGAAGATCGCGCAATTGTTGAAATCACATCAGCATTCAAACGTGCAGGTGCATCTGGAATAATCACATACAATGCTGATAAACTAGCACAAATGCTGAAATAAGCTCTCATCCCAAAAGCGACACCCAGATAATTGGTACATTTGTAAAAATATTTCAACGACTGATCAGAGGTTCCTGATCGGTCATTTTCACACTTACCGCAGATAATTTTTATTCTTACTAATCAATACATTACGAACATATACACAAAATCAAAACAGCAGATTGCTTTCAAAAAGCATACGGCCTTGGCGGCCAAAATTGGATTTTTCACCTAAAAACCTAACCTCGCGACACGCTGTTTAATGCTTGCAGACATGCTATTAGCCACCTAACTCTGTTTTATACCTAAAACCTATGAGGGCTGCCTGTGTTTACCATCCACCATCTAAATAATTCCAGATCACAGCGCGTCTTGTGGCTGATGGAAGAACTTCAATTTACATATCAGATCAAATTCTATCAGCGCGATGAAATAACTATGCTGGCACCGGCAGACCTAAGATCGGTCCACCCTCTCGGCAAATCCCCCATTCTTGAACATGAAGGTCGCAAAATCGCAGAAACAGGCGCGATTTTTGACTATCTATTACACATATATGGCAAAGGCCCATTAAACCCGAGCATGGACACATCCGAAGGGCGTTCGATGAATCATTGGATTCATTATGCCGAAGGCTCTGCCATGCCGCCTTTGCTGATGAAGCTTGTATTTGACCGCCTACCCTTAAACGTAAATCCACTCATGAGACCGCTTGTGCGCATGGTCAGCAATCAAGCCATAAAAAGCTATGTGACACCGCAAATTGCAAATCATGTCGGATACTGGTCGCAGGCCCTAACCAAAAACCAATGGTTTGCTGGCTCTGAGTTTACTGCTGCCGACATCATGATGAGTTTCCCACTCGAAGCGCTGACTTCACGCTCACCGCAAGCTATTCCACAAGTTATACAAGACTTCGTCGCGAAAATTCACGCGCGCCCTGCCTACCAAGCCGCACTCAAAAAAGGCGGCGAGTACGCCTACGCAAAAGCACAATAAATATAATAGCACCCGATGAGGTGCAGCAATCAAAACAAACATGGGGAGTAATCATGTCACTACCATCTAACTATCTTCAAATGCGTTCAACAGTTACAGCTGACGGCGAGCTTAAGATGAACCTCGTTGAAAAAGAAATGCCGACCCCAAAAGATAATCAGGTCGTTATTCGCATTGAAGCCACACCGATCAACCCTTCTGATATAGCAGTGATGCTTGGCCTGTCTGATAGTTCAAAAGCAAGTTCAACGGGCGATGGAGCAGACCGTGTGCTAACAGCACCGATTGCGCCGCAAATCATGCCAGCTCTCAAAGCCCGTATTGATCAGGCGCTGCCAATCGGAAATGAAGGCGCGGGCGTTGTCGTCGCTGCGGGAGCAAGCGATTATGCGCAAAGCCTGATGGGCAAGACAGTGGCTGCTATGGGCGGCGGCATGTATGCGCAATATCAAATCGTTGACGCCATGAACTGCTTACCCCTTCTTGAAGGCAATACAGCCAAAGAAGGCGCATCAAGCTTTGTAAATCCGCTCACCGCCCTTTCCATGGTTGAGACCATGCGTATGGAAGGTCACACAGCTTTGGTTCATACAGCCGCCGCATCAAACCTTGGGCAAATGCTAAACCGCATCTGTCAGGCGGATGGTGTCGAACTCGTCAATATTGTGCGCAAGGATGAGCAAGAGCAAATCCTGCGTGATCTAGGCGCAAAATACATCATCAATTCCAGCAAAGATACTTTCATGAAAGATCTTGTGGATGCGATTCACGAAACGGGCGCAACACTGGCTTTTGATGCGACAGGCGGCGGACATCTTGCCTCCAACATCCTATCAGCAATGGAAGCCGCCGCCGCCCGCACACCGGGCGCTTACAGCATTTACGGGTCAGTAAAGCATAAGCAAGTTTACCTTTATGGCGGCTTAGACACGTCCCAAACCACATTATCACGCGGATACGGCATGGCATGGGGCGTGGGCGGCTGGTTATTGCCAAACTTCCTTGCCAAAGCCGGCATGGAGGTTGCTGTACGTTTACGTTCACGCGTGGCCAAAGAACTGACAACTACATTTGCAAGTTCATACACGGATGAACTCTCGCTAACAGATATGCTAGATGCCGACACTGTGCGCCGCTATGACGCCAAAAAGACAGGCGAGAAATTCCTCGTTTGCCCGCAAAAATCGCTCTGATCTCAATCTAAAAATTCAGACACATTTACAGAAAGCTGCACCTCAAACGGGTGCGGCTTTTTTTGTTGCCAGCAACTTCCCATTTCTCAATCCCATTTGTGACATATAAAACACAAGTTGCAATTTACTCTCATTCTTGTGTCATCTCTCGTTGCTTTTCATTCTTAGTTGAACATATTCCGCGCCTGATAATCAATTGCAAACAGGTCGATATAATGAAAAGAGCTATCCTTTATACAAGTGCAGCAATAGCAGCCTTAACAATATCAGGTGGCACAAGCTTCGCTCAAGATAAAGAATTGCGCCAAGACGAAATCGTCGTCACGAACCGCACATTATATTCTGACCAGCTTAACTCTCTCAAATCTCCGACAGCAATTATTGATGTACCTCAGAGTCTTTCAATCATCTCCTCAGATCAGATTATCGAACAAGGCTTCACAGCCATTGGCGATATTATAAACTATGTTCCAGGAATAAACGCGTCCCAAGGTGAAGGTCACCGCGATGCTGTTGTGTTTCGCGGCGTACGTTCCACTGCTTCTTTCTTTGTCGACGGTGTCCGCGATGATGTTCAATATTTCCGCTCACTTTATAACCTCGAACAAGTTGAAGTTCTTCGTGGTCCCAATGCCCTTCTCTTTGGGCGCGGCGGAACTGGTGGTGTTTTAAACCGTGTCACGAAAAAAGGTCAGATTGGCGAAAGCTTTGTAGGAGCAAAAGCCAGCATTGACACATTTGGTGAATATGATGTGCAACTTGATCAAAATATCGCAACAGGTGAAAACTCCGCATTTCGCATTAATGGCTTTTACGAGAGCCTTGCCAATGACCGCGACTTTTATGATGGTCAACGCGTGGGTATAAACCCGACGGCGCGTTTTGCTCTGTCTGCAAACACAACACTTGATGTCTCCTATGAGTACGCTGACAATCAGCGCTTCATTGATCGCGGTATTCCAACCGGCGCAGATGGTGAGCCTGTAGAAGCCCTCAAAGAGGTTGTTTTCGGCGATGCTGAAATCAATACTTCCGCATTTAATGCACAAATTGTGCGTCTTGGTCTTCAGCACAAATTTACCGATAGTCTAAAAGGTAATTTCAGTGCTTCTTACGGCGATTACGACAAATTATACCAGAATTTCTATGCTGCTGGATATGATGCCAGCAATGACGCTTATAATGGCGCTGAAACCGTTACGCTTGATGGATATGTAGATACAACGCAGCGCACAAACGCAATATTGTCTGCAAATCTTGTTGGCGAATTTGCAACTGGTAGCATTCAACACACCCTAATTTTTGGAGGTGAATATATCGACACCAGCAATGACAATGACCGCTACAACACATATTGGAGCACGAATGGTGATGATCAGGAAACATTCCTCGTTTCATCACTATTGGACCTTAAAAGCGGCGTTGGCGTAAATGCAGACGGCCTTGCCACATCTAATAATTTCAACATCGACCTGAACGATAAAACAACGTCTAATGTAGAAGTGACATCTTTTTATGTTCAGGATGAAATCTCAATCAATCAGTATGTCGACATCGTCCTTGGTGCTCGCTTTGACAGTTTTGACCAAAGCTCGACCAATTTAAATACAGCAACTCCGGTTGAAATTTCACGCAAAGATGAAAACATCGCGCCGCGTTTAGGGCTGGTTTATAAACCACAAGAAAACATGTCTGTTTACGCCAGCTATAGCGAAACATTCTTGCCGCGCTCGGGTGAGCAATTTGCCAGCACGGGAAGCCTAGACCCAGACATTTATGAAAACGCTGAAATCGGCTTTAAGTGGGACTTTGCCCCAACACTTAGCTTTACAGCTGCAATCTTCCAGAGCGAACAAATTAGCGCCGCCAGAGACGATACAGGTGAAGACTTTGAAGTGCGCGGCCTAGAAGTTTCAGGTCTAGAACTTCAAGTTCAAGGTGATCTAAATGACAAACTCTCCATTTTGGCTGGTTACAGCTATCTTGATGGGGAAACCGACCAAGGCCGTGAAATCCCGCGTGAACTTCCTGAGCATATGCTATCTGCTTGGGCCAAATACGCGATCACAGACAAATTCGGCCTTGGCCTTGGCGCAATCTATCAAGCTGAATCCTATATTTCAGACTTTGACATTGGCGTAAGCAGCGATGCCACACACCCAACATTGCCAGCATACACACGCTTTGATGCGGCAGCATTTTACAATGTATCTGATGATCTTCGGTTGCAGCTCAACATCGAAAATCTATCAGATGAAACTTATTTCCCAAGCGCGCACAGCACCCACCAAGCAAGTGTTGGCTCGCCTCTAAATGCACGTTTCACAATTAGCACGCGCTTCTAGTCGAAACACGCAGATTCATTGATTTAAGGCCGCTGCACATATGTGTTGCGGCCTTTTCTTTGGCTACAAAAATATCCCCGCCATGCGCTGCATGCGAAGGTATAAAGGATTGCTTTGCCGATAAGGGCGCGAGGCGCACATTCTGGCAGCTAAAGTGTGCTGACCCAAGCTGGTCAGCTGATAATGCGGCCCGAAAGCACGCCTCGTAGAGTGATTTTCGTCTATTCCAAGACTGCTAGGAGAGGCAGGCATAGCCTCGTGGACTTCATGGTCCTCTCTCCGGCCCCGCCACCTATATCTTTACACCCCTGCAAAGACTGGTTTGGCAAGTTCACTCCTCCACCCCGACACTAGGTCGCGCGCCGCCCTCA
>NZ_JBZXVU010000011.1:0-18628 GCF_058892565.1 Hirschia sp.
TGTACTCCAAGCCTAGTCGATAGACACTTAGAACACGAATTCTTGAAATATCCTCAACAACGCAAAAGGTCCAGCGCTGTATCTATATATAAGCTGTCCCAAAGGTCGCACGTTGGCAAAATCAATCTTGCCTTTCAGAGGGATGTTCCTGCATCGTATTAATCGCGCGAATTGGATATGGGATTGTAATTCCCTCTTTTGCGTATCGTTTATGAAGAAGTTTGATGAATTCAGATTTCACAAAGAAGCGATTGAAATACTCTTTGGCTCGCAACATAACCGTAAAATTGATGCTAGAGCTATCAAAGGTGTGAAACACCACAAATGTCTCATAGTCAGAAACACCCCATTTATGTGTTTTCAAAACATGGCGTGCCACTTCTAAAGTCACTCGCTCGACATGGTCCAAATCGGAATCATAATGCACACCAACTTCCACCGGCACCGATAACTCAGGCGATGGATAGTAATAGTTGATCAGCTTGGAATTGGATAATTTGGAATTGGGAATAATAATGAAATTGTTGGGCAACATTTTTATCCAAGTCGACCGCCATCCAACCTTCTCCACAAACCCCTGCTCACCTGTCTCTAATTCGATGTAATCACCAACCCGAACGATTTTATCTGCCACAAGCTGAAAGCCAGAGAAGAAACTTTCCAAAGTGGGCTGAAGCGCCAGCGCAATAGCAAGTGATCCAATCCCCATGGATGCAACTATAGGCGTGATCGAAATTCCCAAAGTGCTAAGCCCAATAAGAACACCGATAACCAATACAAAGATACGAGAAACGCCTTTGACAAGGTCACGGCTATTATTGAGCAAGGAAGAGCTTTTCGAATATCTTTCAATCGTTGTTTGAGAAA
Organism: Hirschia sp.; assembly: GCF_058892565.1. Classification (NCBI taxonomy): domain Bacteria; kingdom Pseudomonadati; phylum Pseudomonadota; class Alphaproteobacteria; order Hyphomonadales; family Hyphomonadaceae; genus Hirschia; species Hirschia sp. The sequence goes on from NZ_JBZXVU010000011.1 coordinate 868, forward strand.
TTTTATCCGCAAACAAAATCACCGCGAGTATGAGAAACACATTCGCAACGACTGACGTCAATCCATGAATGCGATCGCTTCCGACTTCATATTCAGACAATAACGCGCCCAAAAGAACAACGAGCAAGGCAAAGAGTGCGATCGTTAGTGGGCCCTTTATAGCAGTTAGAATTAAGTTGCGGCGACGCCCCTCCGGTGCAGGCAACAAACGTGACAGAATAAAAATCAATACCCACCGAAAAGCAAACAACCCGACAAAGGCTATTAGCATCGCCAAACTTAGCCCCACTCCCAAAGGCAATTCAGTGACTTTCTGTATTATATGTTCCACTTGTTCGGAAAACGGCATGATATCGCTTTTTCTATAGCTACAAGAAAGCACATCAACGAGCTGCACTTTATTCTAAGCTTCAGCGTCAAATTCTTTTTCATCAGAGACAAATGTGAAATGGAAATTTAGCTATATAAGTGCGTCTCCGCCTAAAAGACTGACAATTTCTAGATCAACTGAACCTAGTTGAGCATACATTCAGCGCCCCCGACTCTCTAATTTTTCCATGTTAAAATCAGGATCAGTTTCAATGCTTGGTAAGGCGTACGCAGACTGTGAGCCCAATCTATCCAAAGCGCGATCAAAAGCACCGTGTATCAATTCACTTATATTGCGAATACCCAAAAGCGACGCCGCCTCATCATAACCGATATTTCCACCTGCTTTTAAAATACGCAGCATCGGCCGCTGCATTTTATCAGAAGCGCTCTCAATTCTCTTGGCAGCATATCCAGCCAATGCCCAGCCTAGCAAATATGCCATTGGGTATCCCGGCGCAGATAAACTGGAAGAATGCCGCCTCCAAAATGGCGCATAGCCTTTCAAAGAAATATCAGGACCGTAATGGGCTCTCAATGCATGAATCCAAACCGCATCGGCCGACATATCCTGTGTTGCAATCCCCAATTCACGCTCAAACATCGCAATTGCGGGCTGATGAACCAACATCGCAAAATCTTGGTCAGATATACCATTATTATCATCACTCAGATTCACATGCTCAAATAGAAGTGCAATGGTTTCTGCTACAGCCCACCCCGCGTCACTCTGCATCGCCCCTAAGGGAGCAGATAAATAAGCATGCACAGCATGGCCAAGCTCATGCGCTAAAGTACGTTCACTTTCCGCAGACCCATCAAAAGGCGCATACACAAAAGGGCCAGCCTCGACCTTTCCTTTCCGGCCATATAGAACAGGTGTTGTAAAACCGCCGCCTCTTCCACGCGGCTGAATCAAATTATTGGACTCCACCAATCTGCGCGCGGCTTTATTCACCTCTTCGCCCAAACTTGATAAATTTCGTAATACATCTTGTTTTGTATCACGCCACGCTTTGGTTTCCCGACTGTCATCAATACCCGCATAGCGATCATGCCAGAAGATCAATTCGCCACTCGCTTTTGATTTAAGGTATTTTTCTGTAAGCTGAGGTGCCCGCTCCAGCGCGACGCGACGCGCTATTTCTAGCGTTTTTTCAGATGCATCTATTGCAGCAAAATTAAATCTCTTCTTTTTAGCAAGACGAGCGTGTGCGCGAAATAAGTCTTCCCCCTTCGAGCCAACCTCTTTTAGCCATTCGCCCATTTGGTCTGCCGCAGCAATGCGAATGTCCCTGTCGCGATTGCGCAAACCTGCCCCTAATTGTGCAAGCCCACCATAACGGCGCGCCATATCGTGAATGGATTTATCATAACGATATTGAGATACCCAATGATGATCAAAAGCAAATTGTGCCTGCTCGGAATAACTCACAGCCGCACGCCAAGGCATAACGGACACGCCTTGCCTCCGTTGAGACGACTTCCATTTGGCGGGGGCGTCTGTGGAATTTGAGACAGACCATATGGATAATGCCTGCAATTGCGTACGTTCTGTATTTAAATCGTTAAGTATAGATAACGCTTCAACTTCCATATCACTTCGCAAATCTGTCGTTAACGACAAATACATATGCAAGAAGAGCCGGATCTTTCGCATCAACGCGTTAGCTTGTTCCATCTCACTATAAAAATGAGGTTTATCGGCCAAACGATCGCTCACCATAACCTTGACCATTGCTTGCAAACGTTTTTTGTCTTTGAGCAATTTCTTGTCAGCTGGGCTATGGTAAAGGCTATTTCCCCATCCTCCCAGCTTATCTCGGTTCATTTTGAGCCAATCTGGCGCCATTTTAGTGCAGTCCTTTAAAATTGCATCATAGTATTTAAGCACGATTTCATAAGTTCGTGCCAAGTTGAACCATGAAAACGAGGTCGCGTTGTTTCGGCCGCTTAAATGATGGTTAAGATAATGGCGAAAACTGTTCTTATTGTTGATGATGATCCTACCCAACGCCGATTAATGCAAGCGGCTGTTGAACGCCAAGGATTTCGTGCGCGTCTGGTCGAAAGTGGAGACCTTGCACTAGAAGAAGCATCAGATGCTAAAAATGGTATTTCTGTTGTTTTGCTTGATCTGATTATGCCCGGTCTTTCCGGTATGGAAACACTTGAGCGTCTTTTAGAGCGTCGCCCAGACCTACCCGTTATCGTGCTCACAGCATCTGGCGGTATTGATACAGTTGTTCAAGCTATGCGCGCAGGAGCGGTCGATTTCTTCGTCAAACCCGCTTCTCCAGAACGTATTGTCGTTTCGCTTCGCAATGCTTTAAAGGTCTCGGACCTTCGCGGTGAAGTCAAACGTCTCTCCAAGAAGTCTGAAGGCACTTTAGGCTTTGACGACATGATCGCAGGTGCACCACTTATGCGCCAAGTCGTTCGTTTGGGACAACGTGCTGCCAAATCAAACATCCCTATCCTCATCACTGGGGAAAGCGGTGTTGGTAAAGAAGTTGCGTCTCAATGCATCCAAAGTGCATCTGAACGCGCAGGCAAACCATTTATCACCGTGAACTGTGGAGCCATCCCAGAAAACCTTGTTGAATCTATCCTTTTTGGTCACGAAAAAGGAGCATTCACGGGTGCACATGAGAAAAAACTCGGTAAATTCGCCGAAGCTGATGGCGGCACACTCTTTCTAGATGAAGTGGGTGAACTTCCTCTCGATATGCAAGTAAAACTCCTTCGTGTATTGCAAGAAGGTGAAGTCGACGCCGTTGGTTCACGCAAACCAACCAAAGTGGACGTTCGGATTATCTCAGCGACCAATAGAGATCTCGCTCAAGCTGTCTCAGAAGGCCGCTTCCGTGAAGATCTGTATTACCGCTTAAATGTATTCCCAATCGAAATGCCGTCTCTGCGCGATCGCAAAGAAGACCTGCCGGCATTGGTTGATCACTTTATTCGCCGCTTCAACGCACAAGAAGGCATGTCAATTACAGGTGCGTCCTTGGAAACAATGGGCATGATTGCAGCGCATGACTGGCCTGGAAACGTACGCCAGCTGGAAAACTCAATCTTCCGCGCAATGATATTGTCAGAAGGCGACGAATTACAGCCTGTTGATTTCCCTCATATTTCTGGCCTTACACCAAATTATGAGATATTAAAAACACCAAATAATGGTGCAAGCATATCGGATGCAGCCACAACAGCGACACAGCTCAACAGCCCACTTGGCGGTCCTGTCTCCATTGTCGATGACAATGGTGAATTACGCCCCCTAGAAAGTGTTGAACGCGACCTCATCCAATACGCAATTGATCTATATTCAGGGCACATGTCACAAGTGGCTAGACGCCTTGGGATTGGTCGCTCAACCTTGTATCGCAAAGTGCGCGAATATGATCTGCGCGTACGCGATGATGAGGAAGAAGATCTAAACGTCGGCTAATTAAAATTTTTATCAAAGCGTTCAGCCTTGAATGATTTTATGTGTTAGGTGATCTTGGCGCGTGTGAAGTCCAATCACACGCGTTAAGTAATTCTGGATTTTTTATGAACGCCCCAAATATAAACGCCCAGTCACCACTTGAACTTCGCGCAACAAGCAAGTTTTTCAAGGGAAAAGCTGCGGTAAAAGATATGTCCTTCAGTGCTCCCAAAGGGCAAATATTGGGGTTTCTTGGCCCAAATGGAGCCGGCAAGTCCACAAGCCTGCGTATCGCTCTTGGCGTTCTCTCTCCAGATAGCGGAGAGGCATTGCTTTTTGGTGAAAAACCCAATCTGAAAAACCTTAGACGCGTTGGTTTTTTACCTGAAGAACGCGGCCTATACCGGAAAATGACAACACGTGCGATCATCTCCTATTATGGACGCTTAAAAGGGCTAGATCGCAAAACCTCCCTTTCCCGTGCAGACGAAATGCTACAACGTTTTGGCCTTGGCGATCATCTAAAGACAAAAATATCCGACCTTTCCAAAGGTATGGCCCAAAAAGTCCAAATCCTATCCACACTTGTGCACAAACCCGACTTGATTATTCTTGATGAACCCTTTTCAGGGCTTGATCCCGTCAATCAACAAGACCTTGAATTACTCATCCGTGAAGAGCATGCACGCGGTGCAACGATTATTTTCTCAACTCACGTCATGGAACACGCAGAGCGTCTTTGCGACCGCTTAGTCATTATCGGCAAAGGCCAAAAACGTTTTGACGGCACCATAGATGAAGCCATGAGCCTAATCCCTGAAACAGCCGATATCAGCACAGAAGGTAATTTTGACCTTCATGCTGCGTTGGAAAAATCAGGCTTCACTTCTTCATATGATAAGGAAGATGAGACCGGAAAACACTGGCGCATAGACCTTTCACACGGTGAACGCGCTCAAGACGTGTTACGCGCAGCGATCAATGCAGGTGCACCTATCACCTCATTCACACCGCACCGTGCCAAATTACGCGACGTTTTCGTCTCCCTTGTTGGTGAAGATGAAAGCCCTGCCGAGACTGAGGGAAACCAATAATGATCCGCTCAATCTGGCTTGTCGCAAGACGCGAATATCTTGGCTACGTTTCCGCATTAGGTTTCTGGCTTGGCCTTATTCTGACACCACTTGGTCTGGCAGTGGGTGTGCTTGTGCCCGGCATGATTATGAAAGCCCAACCCGCACGCTATTATGCCGTGGTCGACACCCAAGATAGCCTGCAAGAAGCATTGGATTGGCAGTTTGAAAGCTGGCAAAGCAGCGATACTAAAATGATGCTCCGCCAATCCCTATCCACGACATCTCCAGCGGAAAAACGTAGAATAATCAACGTCTTTGAAAAAGCTTATGCGGAAGGCTCTTCTCCCCAAGAAGCATTAGACAAGGCCGACGCGCCCCTGCATTTAAAAGCCTCCCCGATTAATTTTCATCCTATCAAACTACCCAATAAATCAGTTGAAGAGGTAGAAAAAATTCTGACATCAGGTCAGACATTTAACGGCCCTGTTGGAAGACACACATTGTTTGCCGCCATCATCGTCAATAGAGATCAAATCGGCAATATTGCCAGTGTTGATTACATCTCACCAGATATTGTAAATTCAGAATTAAAACAAGCCGTTACAGGCGCACTCAAATACCTTGCTAGACTAGAATTGTTTAAAAGCGTTGGCGTCACGCCCACTGAAATAAGAAATGCAGACGCAGATATCCCCTCTCTATTCGTACGCAAACCGGGCTCACTTGAACCCAATGAGAACCAAAGCAGCGAAGTCACACTCACCGATCGCGCGCCCTTTGTCGCCGCAACCAGCATAGCAATTGCGTTATGGCTTTTGATATTTTCGGTGGTGAATTTTCTACTGACCGGCACGATAGAAGAACGCTCGAACAAAATTTTCGATAGCCTACTTACAAGCGTCAGCGTCACAGACTTACTCTCGGGCAAATTATTAGGCGTGCTTATGTTATCCGCCACTCTTCTATGTGCGTGGATGTTAATGGCGACATGGGCAGCCCTATACGCAGATCAAGCCATCAGCCCAGCCGCGTGGGAATTTGCGCAAGCTGCACTAGACCCAGCACTCATATTGCCCGCTTTAGCAGGCTTTCTAGCCGGCTACCTTCTGTATGGCGCAGTCTTTCTTGCCCTCGGCGCAATGTGCGACACTATCCAAGAGGCTCAAGCGCTTGCAACACCACTTATTCTGTTGCTGACGACGCCCTTATTCATCATCATTATGGCTTTGCAAAATCCTGCTTCAGGCTTTGTCTTCATTATGAGCTGGGTGCCGCCCCTCACGCCATTTTTGATGATATTACGCGCCCCATTAGAGCCACCTCTTATAGAAGTCCTAGGTCATCTCGCATTAATGCTAGTATCCACTTCCATTGCCTTATGGTGCTCTATTCGCGTTTATCGCGCCGGTGCAGTTAATGGATTCGGTGTGAAAGAGATTGCTAGCTTCTTTAAAAAGAAAACCATAGGTAAATCAAAGCTATAAAAGACTGTCCAACACCAATTGAGCGCTCACAATCTGGCAATATTCACCCGCTAGATTTGCAAGCGACATCGCGTGCACCTCATCAGCATCCCTCTCCACGCCATTCCAATCAGTTTGATTATGCGTAAAACAGGCATCTTCGATAAGTAAAATGTTCAAGCCAAGGTTCGCGCCATGGCGCACACTTGTTTCAATTGAATTATTGGTTTTTACGCCGCACAGAAACACTTGCTCTATGCCACGCTCGCTTAGCATCACATCAAAACCAGTGCCTACAAACGCACTATGTGTACTTTTGCCGATAATGGTTTCGCCAGCTAAGGGCAAAACATCTTCTTTAAAATCATGTGTCGGGCTATCAGGGCGGTATCCAGACCCAACTTCATTTGAATCATGACGAACATGGAAAACTGGACGAGATGTTTGCCTCCATGCACGAAGCAAATGGCTCATTTTCGCTTCTGCATCAGGATTATTGCGAACGCCCCATGACGGCAAATCTATTGCTTTTTGAACATCCAGCACGACAAAAGCAGCATTTTTATCAATATACATGACTTACCCCTAGAAAACAGCAAAAGCCGCTACGGCGAACCGAGCGGCTATATGCAGTTTGAATGATCAATCGGGTATGATCAAATGCAATATAATGAGTTACAAGCACCACACTCAAATGGAAGTGCTTAGCAACACCTTATCTAGCTTTAAGAAGACCTTCGCGCTGCGCGCGTTTACGTGCAAGCTTACGAGCGCGACGAACGGCTTCAGCTTTTTCACGTGCTTTCTTCTCAGAAGGCTTTTCAAAGTGGTTGCGGCGCTTCATCTCACGAAAAAGGCCTTCGCGTTGCATTTTCTTTTTTAGCGCTTTCAATGCCTGATCGACATTGTTGTCGCGGACTACGATCTGAACGATTGTTCAATCTCCCGATTTAAAAACCAATAAACACATGTGTCGCGCCTTTTAGGGGGCGTCAAATGCATCAAACTTTGCTAAACTGATTGGACTTCTACAGCCCGAAGCGGCGGATCTAGCACAAAGAATCGTGCCTGCCTACCTTTACTTGACCTGAGTCTACACCATGAATGCCAAAAAATCCAATGAATCTGATCAAATCCCGCCTTCTAAGCGGAATCTGGAAGCATTACTCAATGCTGTAATTGAAGATGCCGCTTTTGATGGATGGAATGATGAGACACTTAAAAGCGCCGCTAAGAAGCTCCAACTTAGTCAAGGTGAGATAATTCTTGCTGCCCCAGAAGGCATTACAACCCTTTTAAAGGCATGGGCAGACCGGGCAGATCTTCACACTGCAAATATTCTCAAATCAACAGACCTCTCCAAACTTAAAATAAGAGAGCGCATTGCACTTGGTGTTCGCACCCGCATCGAATTTTTGAAGGATAACAAAGAATCTGCCCGTCGTGCATCTCACGCAATTGCTGCGCCTTGGCGTGCAAGTTTAGGCCCTAAATTAGTTTGGAATGCCGCCGATACCATTTGGGCAGCACTCAATGATAAATCCACCGATGCAAATTGGTATTCAAAGAGAATGGTTTTATCCGGTGTCATTGCCACAACGCTTTCAAACTGGCTTGCGCTGGAAGAAGACGAAAATAACAATGCATGGGACTATTTAGATGATCGCATTGAAAATGTAATGCAATTTGAAAAAGCCAAAGCCAAGGTCAAACAAGTGACTGATAAATTTCCCAACCCTTTGGAATTGCTCAACCACCTCCCTAAAACTGGACCATTGGGCAAATAGGATAAAAACATCAGATTGACATTTCCCAGATATGGAACATTATTCCACATATGAGAAATGCAGCAATAATACCTGATAATTCGCCGAGTTTTACGGATGCAGACCTCGCCCAAAGGCTGAAAGAACTACGCGCTGAGCAAAATTGGTCCCTTGATCACCTCGCCGAAATCTCTGGAATCAGCAGAGGAACACTTTTCCGCCTCGAAAAAGGAGAAGTTAGCCCCACAGCCCATGTTTTAGGAAAATTATGCCCCGCCTATGGCCTGACCATGTCGCGCCTAATGGCAATGGTTGAAACCCAGTTCAGCGCCCTCATCCCTCGCGGCGAACAAAAAATATGGTATGATGCCGATTACAGCTTCAAGCGAAAATCAGTCTCACCGCCCTCAACCAACTTATCTGGCGAAGTCATCGAATGTGAGCTCATTGCAGGTGCAAGCATCTCATATGATAAACCTCCTCGTCGGGGTCTTGAACATCATCTCATTATGCAAGCGGGCCAATTACAGGTCACAGTGGACAATGCCAAATATTCACTAAAAACGGGTGACTGCCTTCGCTACCAACTCACAGGCAGCTCACATTTTAAAGCCAATAGCGACGCAACAGCTCAATACATTCTCGTCATTATATAGAGACTTTCCTATGAAAACCCCTCAAATTGTCGAACTAACTTCGACAGATATTGATCAGAATATCGATAAACTTTGCGCAATTTTACACGCCAATGTTCATGATGGAGCGAGTGTCAATTTCATTGTGCCATTCAGTTTCGATGATGCAAAAAACTATTGGAAAAACAAAATCCAACCATCCATTGAGAAACAAGAACGCACTTTATGGGCCGCATTCGAAGGGGATAATCTGGCCGGCAGTGTGCAACTAGATTATTCTATGCCGCCCAATCAAAACCACAGGTGCGAAGTCTCTAAACTGATTGTTCACCCAGATTTTCGTCGTCGGGGAATTGCCCGCAAACTCATGGCGCAAATTGAGGATAAAGCACGAGAACTTAAACGCCCACTGATTACTCTAGATACAGTCAAAGGCAGCAAAGCTGAACCATTATATCTATCTCTTGGATTTGAAATTGCAGGCATTTTACCCGGTTTCTCTAGACATCCAATTGAAAACCGTTTCGACGCCACAACTTATATGTATAAGAATTTAGCGGCCAAGTTTGACGGATAAAAACTAGCTTAAAATTTTATTGCTGTGCCCAAGTTTACGCCCCTCACCGCCACCGCGTTTGGCATAAATACGGGGTGCAGAGCCATTTTGGGCTAATGTTTCCCAGCTAGCAATATCACGATCACCAAGCAAGTTATCCATGCGTATATCAACGAAGCGCTCAGGTGACGCCAAAGGCCAACCACAGACTGCGCGCATGTGTTGCTCAAACTGCCCAATCAAACATGCTTCTTCTGTCCAATGGCCCGTATTGTGAACACGCGGCGCAAACTCATTTGCAAGCAAACTTCCATCCGGCATCACAAACAGTTCAAGTGCAATTATTCCAACATATTCAAGTTGTTCTGCGAGTTTTTGACCCAATTCTTTTGCTGCCTTCCGGGTCGCGTCTGATATATTTGCAGGCAAAGTTGAGGATTTTAAAATACCACCAGCATGATCATTTTCAGGCGTATCAAAAATAGCAATCTGACCATCTTGCCCTCGTGCCACAAGCACAGAAATTTCACGCTCAAATGCGATAAAAGCCTCTAAAACAGCCGGCACTTTGCCAATCTTATCCCACGCTGCTTCTGGGTCAGAGCTTTCATCCACACGTGCCTGCCCTTTACCATCATAACCTTCGCTACGCCCCTTCAACACACCTTTGCCTCCCAGCTTTTTCAAGGCCGGTAGAATATCTTCAGGGCCTTCGACACGGGAAAATGGTGCTGGTGGAATTCCAATCGAAGTCAAAAATTCCTTTTCTTTCAACCGATCCTGCGAACATCCAAGCGCATTGGACTTTGGAAAAACCTGTGTTCCCGCCTTCTCTATAATGTCCAAAGTAGATGCTGGAATATTCTCAAACTCAAACGTAATGACATCACAACGTTTAGCAAATTGCACCAAACTTGCTTCATCATCATATTCAGCAACAATCACATCAGCACTGACACGAGATGCGCAACTATCTGATTCTGGAGCAAAAATAATGACATCCAGCCCCATACGTGCAGCCGCCATGGACAACATGCGCCCTAATTGGCCACCGCCTAAAATTCCAACAACGCCGCCAGGTGCTATTTTGTTCACGAACCAAACCTACTCTATGGCTAGTATTTTAATCTTCGACTGTCTCAACAACAGCTTCAGTTTGCGCTTCTCTAAAAGCAGTGAGTTTCGCGGCGACTTCAGCATCATGCCCAGCAATTATACTTGCTGCTAACAAGCCTGCATTTGCCGCCCCCGCATCACCTATCGCCAATGTACCGACCGGAATACCTTTTGGCATTTGCACAATGGAATACAAACTATCAACACCTGATAATGCACGTGACTGGACAGGAACTCCCAACACTGGAACAATCGTCATCGATGCGAGCATACCTGGCAAATGCGCAGCGCCACCCGCCCCCGCAATAATAACTTTCAAACCACGATCTTGCGCTGTTTTTGCGTATTCAATCAAGCGCTCTGGCGTACGGTGCGCTGAAACTATCTTAGTTTCATGCGGCACACCCATGCGCGTCAAATAGTCGGATGCAAGCTTCATAGTCGGCCAATCGGAACGACTTCCCATAACCACACCAACCAAAGGCTGATCAGAATTTGACAATGCTTTATCAGCGGTCATGAAAAGGCCTCCCACAAGACGAACTGTTTAGAAAGAAACCAACGCGCATCGCATATACATGGAATCTTGGAAGCGCGGCAGTATAGGCATAGATCGCTCTACGACAAGTGATGTAAACTGATTGAAGTGTTTATTAAACATAATTGCAAACACCCCCTTGCATAGTTTGTTTCTTTTTCACCTAATTGGAGAGAGTGTTAGCAAAAAGTTAATTTTTAAATTATGTTGTTAACCACACGCTAACTGACAAAGGGTATTCATTAACCATGGCAAGACTTGTGGAATGGTAATGAAATTTCTCTCAATCTTCTCTGCAAACCGTAATGCAGACGGAAAAACACGATATATCGTTGAAAATGGCGATATCGGAGTTGAAAAAGCATCTGAGCTTTTTGGAATTTCCGAGGCTGAACTGACGCCAACAGTACGCGCAGCTATTGCCGCAATGACCGGCGAAATTAGTGAGCTTCGAACTAAAAACAAGTCACTTCTAAAATCACTCGAAAACGCGGAAAGCATGGCAGATCATGATGCCTTGGTCCCTCTTTTCAACCGTCGTGCATTCGTCCGCGAACTTTCAAGATTGATAGCCTTTGCAAGACGCTATGGTTTGGATGCCAGCGTCATTTACTTCGATTTAGATGGCTTTAAATCAATTAATGACACGCATGGACATGCCGCTGGAGATAAAATTCTACTCGCTGTTGCGGAAGTACTCATCCAGCAAACGCGTGAATCCGACCTGTTAGGTCGCCTAGGCGGAGACGAATTTATTGCAGTGCTCACGAGCGTAAAACCTAGCTCTGCACGTGAAAAAGCCGCGCAATTGGCTGACGAAATTAGAAACATCTCGATCCAACATGAGGGTAAACTTCTTAGTATTGATGCGTCATTCGGCGTCACAACATTGGAACATGATGAAACAGCTGAAATCCAAATCGCAAGATCTGATGAAGCAATGTATGCCGCAAAACTACGCCGAAAGGCAAAAGCGACCTCTGAAGCAGGCTAGAAAACAAATCAGCCTAAAAGAAAAATTCGCCAATTAGGCGATAATATCTGGAAGAGTATCTCCTTTTAATCTGATATATTCTTCCTTCAGAATTTGCTTTTTTCTCTTTAAAGAAGCCACCTCTAAATCAGCTCCACCTTGTACAATAAGAGCCTCTATGCGCGTATCAATCAGCTCAATTTCAGATTCAATTTTGGTCATCCGCTCCGCTACTGAAATAGCAGAATTTTTCGTATCTTTTCCGTCTGCATAATCCATAGTTCAAACTCTCCCGTACTCATAAAATCACAAGATCTTGATGATCGCAAAGCGTTTAAAAGCCTAAATACAAAAAGCAAATATGCAACTTATACTGAAAATTTTCAATCAAATACCAGCTCAATATTGGTATGATTGGCAACTATCTCCAGAACAATATCAAAATAAGTAAGTCCTCCTTCTCCAGCCTCCAAATCTGCTAAATTTTTCTTGATCAACGTGATATTAAACAGCTCAGGTTGCTTTAATTTTTCTTGGTATAAATTTCTTGTTGTCTCCATCCCCAATCGCTGCTTGCTTTGCTCTACATTTGTCCAGATAAGCTTGATCTTTTCACGCCCCTTAATAGCACCAAAACTCCCATAGAATAGATCATTTAGCGCATCCAGACTTTGCCCTATGTCCCAATCTTCTTCACTCATAAAGACATGATTCACCTCATCATAAAAAGAGGCAATATCTGTTATTTTATTTCCATCCAGCGTGAAGGTTTTTGTCATTGAAAAATCCTGAAAACTTCGCCGATTTAGCATTCGGCCGAACGCTAAATATAATAAAATTTTGGAGCATTTTATCATGAGAAGCATACCAAGTACGACCCATGTTTCAATCACGATTGAATTATGAGTGCGTGTAGATAATGAAACAACAAGTGAAATCTTTTTAAACTCAAAGGTGATGACTCATTAAAAACTCTATGCTTAACTTATCGGACCATAAAGTAGGAGGTTTGAATGAGCACAGACGCACGTATCCGTGAACTGAGTGAACGTCATAAACGTCTCGAAACGGTACTCGAAGACAAACGAAAACACCCCTCAACAACTGATCAGGAAATGCTTGATCTAAAGCAGAAAAAATTGCGAATTAAAGACGAGATTATTTCGCTAAAATCTGCGTAAATTCTCGTCTCCCCCTCACAATCCCTCGGACAGTAATCGCCCAATTGGAGAAATAGGTTTTTATTATCTAATTATTGGCTTCGTATTTGCTCTCTCTTCATCTTAAGCGACTATACAAACTCCAAACAGATGACATGAAAGGCTGTAAATATGCGTGGACCAATCGACCCTGAGCAATTGCTGTCCCCAGGGATGTTAAAATCGGCCAACACACTCCTGACAGTGTGCCTCGCAGCATTATCCGCAATGGGTATGCTCCACGCGATAGGACACTTGTTTAAGTGGCGCCCGTTTACAGCACTTCTCGTTGCTGCTGCTGCACTCGCGATACCATTAGCTATATGGATGATCGTACGTCTTCTAAGCGAAGGCTTAGCTGCACAACACAGCCTAAACGAGCGCATTACTCTTCTGAACGAATCTCTCTGGGGGCCAGAAGATGAAGAATGGGAAGAAGTAAATTCAGCTGACGAAACTGATGAAGTTGACGGTGAAGTTGAGCCCATTTCTCCCGAAGCTGAAATTGTTGAAGTGACAGAAACAGCAGAAGCAGAAGCAGAAGCAGAAGCAGAAGCAGAAGCAGAAGCAGAAGCAGAAGCAGAAGCAGAAGCAGAAGCAGAAGATACTTCGGCATCTCAAACTGATGAAGACAAAAAATAGCCATTCTTCAACATTCAATTTCGAAACCTGAATAACATCAGAATGTTACAGGCCGCATCGTTCAAATTTTAGGGTTGGATTTTATGTCCAATCCCTTTATTTGTTTGAACTCAATAAATGACGGAGTTTTCCCGAATGGTCGCCTCCCCCAAAACACTTGTTATAATCGGTGGAGCCAAACGCATTGGTGAGCATTGTGCGAATGCTTTTACAAAAGATGGTTGGAATGTATTTCTAGCCGATACAGATGCCAAAGCTCTAGCGGCGATCAAAGATGATCTAAAAGACAAAGTAGACACACTAGCGCCTTCATGCATCTCAACAAATATGGGATTAAACAATATCCTATCAGGAGCAATGAGCACATTTGGGCGCGTAGATGCGGTATGTCACATCCCCAAATTGCCTGCCGCCAAACGCTTCTCAGATACAAAACTAGATGAATTTGAAGAGAAAATAATAGCGCCAGCGCGTTCTATTTCTGCAGCGATCCGGCTTTTTAGCGATCAGATGGTTCGGCAAATGGAAGACATGGAGCCAACAGAAGCAAAAACAGCCAATCCTAGCTTCATTCAAGTTTTCGGTTTAGGCGCACTCTATGGAGATCCCGGCACCTATTCTCAACACGTCGCACAATCAATGGCACTGGCAGCCGCCAAAGCAACCACGATTGATCTGGCGGCTCTGCGCATCCGCACAAACGCCATCATCGCCGTTAGGCCGCGTGCAGAGAATGAAGAACCTTGGCTTAAAAAACGCACTCCGCTTGGACGCCATTCTTATGCAGAAGAAATCTCAGCTGCCGCACTTTTCCTAGCCGGAGAAGGCGGCGCGAACATGACAGGTCAGTCTATTATTCTAGACGGTGGCCGCTCCATGCTAAATGGCATTTATGACTTAGACCGCACCGCAGACTAAGCAGGCTGCGCCAACAAGAAAGGCGAACAGATATGGAAATCTATTCGCCCTTTTTACATTGAAATCATTATATTATTTTAGTCTTTGTCTTCCTCAGAAGATTTTCCAAAATTCGCAAACACATCATCTGCATTTGGTTCATTCTGGTCAGACTTGCGTTTCGCTTCTGCACCAAAATCAGCGAACGGATCAGATGTTTCTAATCCACCCTCTTCATTTGTTCTCAGCATATCAATACCTGCTCCAACGGAGCCAATTTCACGGTTTTCTTCCATTTTCTGACGTTTGGCTGAAGCTTTAGCAACCAACGCATCAAGTTCGAGTTGAGAACATAGACCAAGCGTCACAGGATCAACAGGTTTTAGGTTTTCAGAATTCCAGTGTGATTTCGTCCGAATAGCTTCAATCGTATTTTTTGTCGTACCGATAATTTTAGAAATCTGAGCATCTGAAATTTCTGGGTGGTGACGAATAAACCATGTGATCGCGTCTGGACGGTCACTACGGCGAGAAACCGGCGTATAACGTGCGCCCTTGCGCTTTGGTGGAGCAACAACCTTATCAAACTTGGACGATGCTGGTTTCAATTCGTATTTTTCATCTGCTTCACCGCGAGAAATCTCATCACGCGTTAGCTCCCCACGAGACACAGGGTCCACACCGCGCATGTGCTCAGCTACTTCACCATCTGCAATACCTTTTACTTCCAGACGATGCAGTTCACAGAAGTCAGCGATCTGCTCAAATGTCAGTGCAGTGTTGTCAACAAGCCAAACCGCTGTCGCTTTAGGCATAAGAATATTGGCCATTAGTCGCCTCCAAAAACAATTTCGCCCGGCACTTGGGCCGGGCGATTTGATCTCACCTAGTGTGAGACAAAACGTTAGTTGCAATCAGTATACGCATATTTAGCGGATTTGTGAATTCCCAAAGCAGAACATTTTCGACAATCTGCTTTTACAGCGTCAACATGATTTTCCCGATATGCTCACCACTCGTCATGCGGTCATGTGCTTTTTCAGCCTCCTGCATGGCAAATCTTGAATCAACAATCGGCCTCACCTGCCCGCTCGCCACCCACGGCCAAACTTCTTCAACGGCCATATTAGCTAAATGCATCTTCGCTACTTCATTGCGCCCTCTTAAAGTTGAACCAGTAATATTTAACTGCTTCATCATGACTTTAAGGATATTCACCTCTCCTTTGAGGCCGCCTTGAACAGCTATGTGAACCAACCTTCCTCCAAAATTCAATGCATTGATATGTTTAGGCAAGTAATCACCGCCTACCATGTCTAAAACAACATCAGCGCCGCCAACAGCCTTTAGCTCTTCTTCAAAATCAGTTGTTTTGTAGTTAAATGCCCCATCAGCTCCCAACTCAATACAGGCTTTACATTTTTCATCGCTGCCTGCCGTCACATAGACATTCGCCCCCATAGCTTTGGCCATTTGAATAGCTGTCGTGCCAATCCCCGATGCACCTCCTTGAATGAACAAGGTCTCACCAGGGTGTAAAACTGCTATATCATAGACATTCGCCCACACAGTCAGAACTGCCTCGGGGAGTAACGCGGCTTCTTGTAAAGACACGCCTTCAGGAACAGGCATAACACTTCCATGGTGTGCAATGGCATATTCAGCATATCCACCAGCAGGCAATAGTGCACATACTTCTTGGCCTAATTGCCAATCATCAACACCCTCACCAACAGCTCCAACATAACCCGAGACTTCCAGCCCCATAATATCCGGTGCCCCTTCAGGAGGTGGATACATGCCACGTCTTTGAAGGATATCGGCGCGATTTAACCCAGCCGCCACAACTTTTATGAGCACTTCTTTAGCTTTAGGAGAAGGTTTGACCACTTCTTCCCATGACAAGGATTTATCGTCCCTAACAATGATGGCCTTCATCATTTGATTGGCTGTGCTGTCCTGAACCATAACATATCCCTCTTTTGTACTTTGCAAAGCAGATTAGCGTCGCACCAAGCTTCACGATAGAGCCCAAAGAGGATATTCTAAATGCCTATTTCTCTAGAGAGTTGAGGTAATATCATGTTTGAAGAAGAACCACGCATTAAACCACCACGCGCACTCGAGGATATGTCTCTAGAAGAACTGGCATCCCAAATTGAAACGCTAAAAGAAGAAATTGCTCGCTGCGAAGCAGAAATTATCAAAAAAAAGTCCGTTAAAAACGCCGCCGATGCCATATTTGGCCAATAAAGCCGCCTCAAATCGTTATAAACTGGACTCTCTCCTGCATATTAAAACATCATGTAGAGACTTAAATAAGACTCTTCATGCTATATAGAATTATGGTCCTGACCTTAGGCAGTGTACAATCAACAAGTATGCGCTACAAAATAATCCAAGGTCCAAAATTATTGGGTGTCTAAATGAAATCTGTTTCATTAGTCGGAGACGGCTGGAAAAATCGCGTAACCGAATTCGCTTCATCTGAAGTGTTTGACCGTCTTTTCAAAGAGGGCATGGCACTTGTTGAAGAAGCTGCCGCATACCTTGATGGACCAGGCCGCCAGCAAAGCCGTCAATTGGATCGTGAAAAAGCCCTTGTGTACGCTGCTGAAAGCATGGAAGTCACAACGCGCCTAATGCAATCGGCAAGCTGGCTTGTTGTGCAACGCGCCGTCCGTGAAGGCGATATGACATCTGATGAAGCAGGTGAAGACAAATTTCGTTTGTCCGCGCCGGGAGAATTACGTCAACTCACAGCAGTAGAGCATTTACCTGAAATGCTCCAAGATCTTGTTGTCCGCTCACGAGCTCTTTATGAGCGTGTATGGCGACTAGATGAAACATTATTTGCCGTCGAAGAAACACCAACCGAAAACCCTGTCGGCAATCAATTACAGCGTCTGCAAGACATAGCTGAAAGCGGTGCTTTTGATCCGCTCGCGATCTGGCGCAATGTAAAATAATTTTAGATATAAACTGAAACACAAAAAAACCCGCTTCAAAATCTGAAGCGGGTTTTTTATTGTTTTTCTGACAACTGAATGAACAGTCTAGAAAATCAGGCGTAACGCCTTATTTCTTTTTCATAAAGC